>JBAUWG010000247.1:0-7042 GCA_049583675.1 Desulfobacterales bacterium
CGACAGAGGCTGGAATATTTTGTGCGAACCGTATATTGTTCAAAAAGACGACTGGGTTTTTAAGCTCTTTCGAGAAAAAGGTGAGATTTCCCATATCGATTTTCCGAAATTTTTAAGGATTTTCGAACGGTTAAATCCACACATCCATGATTTAGACCATATCCGTCCCGGGCAGCGCATCCTTATTCCATTAAAGAAAGTCGATGCGGATATCGCTTCTGAACAATCTTCAGGTGTCGTTACGATCCCGTATTTTAGCGCCAAAGACCTGCCTGGAACAAAAACAAAACCGGCGACGGATTATCGCGTTAAAAACGGAGACTGCGTATCGATTTTGATTGCCGAAAGATATGGAAAATACGGCACTGAATCCTATCACGCCGGTGAAAATTTGTTCAGGAAACTGAATCCGAAAATTGAAAATCTGAATCTCATTTATGCCGGGCAGGTGATCCGATTGCCAAATCCGCAAATAAAAACCCCGGCGTTACCCCTGCCTTTGAACAATGTCGCCGTTCCTGCTGAAATTCCGGTAAGTTCCGGCAGTATCGCGGCGTCCGATGAAAAAGCATTGCCGACTTCCGTTGTGAAAGTCGACGAGAAATCGTCGGATTCCACGCTGTCCAATGTCGCATCGATACTGGATGCCAGGCTGTATAATAAAGGCAGCTACTACCTCCCCAGACACGGGCAGGAAGATTATCAGCTTGATCTTTCCCGGACCCCTTTCATAAAACTTGAAAACGGTACCCGAATCTTTTTTTTCACGGGCAATGATCCTTCGCAACCTGACACGGCAACGCTCGAATCTTTTTGGAAGGATGTGCGTATCGTTACCATCGAGCCCGGCGATTCAACGGAAAAGATTTTGGAAACGGTTTTTGGAAAGCTTGAAGCAGGGGGTTTAAAGCGCATACTTAAATTTTCGGACCATGGCGTCCGTGTTGAAGTTCAGGGGAAATGGATCATTGAAGAATCCCGCAAAATGGGAGAACCCGCACGGTCCCTTTGTATAACCCTTATCCATAATCCTAAAGAACAGACACCGGCTCCCATCGTTCGGTATCTGGATCAAAACAATATCATCATCAAAGATATTATCATGGGTAAGAGCGCAGAGCCGTCGAAAACGAAAGTCTTTCCCCTCATCAATGTGGGCGGGCCTGTGGACATCACGGTCAATGGCGATCGCAAGGTGTTTGTTAAGGATTTTCTCAATGCCGTGGGATATCAATATATACTCGACCAACCGGTTTCATTTCAATATGCCGGCGTTCAAATCCATGCAGCGGCAGATCTTGCTGCCGACAATAACGGCAACAGCTTTTTAATCGATTTCGGAAATTTTTACGGCGATGCGCTTCAAGCCATCGAAGAGAGCGGCACCGCCATCCTTCAAATAAGAAACAATGACACGTTAGACGATATCATACAAAAGCTTCTCGGTGCCATGGCGGTTACTTTCAGCAGAAACCCGAGCTTTTTGGCGGCAAAAAGACCGGCTGTTGATAACACAAAACTGACCATTCCGGGTTTTTTAATGGATCATCAAGATACGGGGGAGACGTTGATAACGCTTGCGCCGCTAAATCACGAGGTCATTCAATATTTAACCGATGACAATATCAAAATTGTTCGAATCGATTTTCAAGGAAAGAAAAATGAGTAGACATGGGTTGGGCTGTTATGTCTTAGCGATAGCGCTGTTCGGCGTTCTGTCGTGTGCGACAAATATCGGGGTGCAAAAAAAACAGGAAGAGGCCTCCAGAAATCTCGGAGAAGCATATTATCAGCGCGGAAATTACACGGCGGCGCTGAGGGAATTTCTCAAGGCGGAATCCCTTCATTCCGAGGATCCTTTTCTTCAATACGATCTCGGGCTTGCCTATAAAGCCAAGCAGCGACCGGATCTGGCCATCAAACATTTTAAAAGGGCCCTTGAGATTGACCCGGATTACGCGCCGGCAAAAAATAGTTTGGGAGCCGTCTATCTCGACAAAGGGGATTGGGATACGGCCATCAAGTACTTCAAAGAGGTCTTAAAAAACCTGCTTTATACTACGCCCCAGTTGCCGCTGGCCAATATGGGGTGGGCCTACTACAATAAAAAAGAGTATCATCTTGCAGAAAAATACTACCGTGAATCCCTTGATTTAAAACCCAAATTTTTTTATGCCATGCGTGGTCTCGGCCTGACGTATATGGCCATGGGAAGGCTCGACAAGGCGGCTCAAGTTCTTGAAAGCGCGGTAAAAGATTATCCGAATGCCGAGCTTTTATATCTCGATCTCGGCAAGCTTTTCACGCTGACCGGCGACAATGAAAAGGCGCTGGCGGACTATCAAAAAGTCATCGAACTGGCTCCCGGCAGCGATCTGGCCGAGAGAGCCAAAGCGGCGATTCAGCACATTAAAAGGAACAATTACTGAGCGGCGGTGATTTGCGACCCATTGAGATTGGCCTGCTGAAGCTGAACCACTCTTGGTGTAATAAATATCAGCAGTTCATCGGTGCTGTTTTCTTTTGAGTCTAATTTAAAGAGCCACCCGAGGACCGGTATATTTCTTAAATACGGGAGACCGGTTTCGTTAAGGTCCTTTCTTACTTTTCGAATTCCCCCAATCACAATCGTATCTCCGTCATTCACCAGCAGCTCAGTATAGGCTTCCTTGGTGGTGAAGGATATCTGGTTATTGATAACGGCGCCGATCTCATTATTTTTGATAACGATCTTCATGGTCACCCGGTCATCGGGAGTGATATGGGGCGTCACATCCAGTTCAAGAGCGATATCTTTGAACTCCGTGGTGGTATTCCCGTCCGCATCCAGTTTGTTGTATGGATAGGCCAAGCCCTGTTTGATCTTGGCCGCCTTGTTGTCGAGGGTTAAAATTTTCGGAGCGGAAATAATTTTGACATTTCCTTCGGATTCCGATGCCGACAACTTTGCGTCCACGATTTGGAATTGATTGCCGACAAGTCGTGAAAATGAAATTCCGATGGAGCCCAGACTGCTCGACGGCGGATTTATCGCGCTCATATCAAAACCCAGTGTTCCCCCCAAACTGCTGTCGGTCCGGGTACCGGAAATACTCCACTGTGTTCCGATTTCCCTGGAGAAAGTATCCGTGGCTTCAACAATCCGAGCTTCAATCATGACCTGGGGGGTCACCTTATCGATCTTTTTTACGATTTCTCTGGCTTCTTTTATTTTTTCCGCAATGTCCGTCATGATAATCTGGTTGTTTCTTGTATCGACGGTGACGTTGCCGCGCCCTTTGGTAACGGATATATGGGGCAGCACGTCATCTTTTGCATTGGCATAATTGACGGGTATGTATGCCGTTGTCATCGGTTCAAGCGTTTTTTCCTGCCTCTCCAGCTTTTGCTTCGCGGCGATGGCGGCCTGCCGTTCCTCTTGCTCGTCTCTTAATGTTTTAAGCGTGGCAATACGTATGATATCGCCTTCATATACCATTCCGAGCCCGTTCATTTTCAATACCAGATCAAGAACCTGATCCCAGGGAACAGGCTTGTCAAAGGTTAATGTCACTTTCCCGGATACGTTTTTGTCGATGGCGAAATTTTTTCCACTGACATCCATTAAAATACGAAACACGTTTTTAATGTCTGTTTCGTAAAAATTGAGGGCAATTTTTTCACCGGTAAATTTTCGGGTCTTGGCGGACATTTTTTGTGGTTCGACGGTTTCTGCCGCTTCCACGGGTTCCGTTTTTGCAATCGTCTGGGACAGCACTTTTTCCCAAGGCGGCAGATTGGCTTTATCAAGGGGTTTGGGGGGAATCGAGGACGCTTCAAAATGGAACAGAATAAGGCCGTCGGTATGTTCGATATGATACGGAACCGGCTGACGAAGTTCGATGATAAATCCAGCCTTGTCCTTCATTGCAGATGTCTGGAACGGTATGATGCGGTCCACGGCGCTTTGAAAGCGCGTGGTGATCAAAGGCCGCTGCCGGTAATCCGGAAGTTTTGAATGATAAAGATAGAGTAAGAGTTTTTTATCATTGATTTTTTCGAGATGATATTTTGCGGGAATGGTGGTTCCGATAATAATCGTCGATTTTCCGCCCTTGTCACTAGAGAAATCGATCCGATTCACCCACCCGGATTTGTCGCTGCCGGCCGGTGATTCAGCGGGTGCAGCGGTTGAAGCTTTGACCGGTAAGGTCTTATTCTCGGACAAAACCTGCGGCGCTGGGGTGCTGTCTAATTTGGCCGTCGACGTTTCGGCAATTTTCGATGGCGAGTTGACTCCGTCCGGTTTTTTAAAGGAGATGACAAGGCCACCATCGTCGCGATTCACTTCATAAGGAACATCTTTTTTCAACAGAATCTCGACGCGGCTGGTCTGCTTTTTCGTCTTTAGTGCGGACGTATGGATTGAGGCGATAATACCATTTTCCGGTTGATAGTTTTCGTTAATATTGCCAAAACCCGTTTCAGGGAAATAAAGCATTACGCCCGGCGGAGACGGTTGCTTGATGGACGTATAGGTCAACAGTTGATTCCCACTGATTCGCACGGTGCTTGTTTTCGGGTTTTCGGTCGTGCTGATTTGGGTGATAAGCTTTGGTTGAGAAGATTCAACAGCCGGCTTTTGGACTTCTTTAACGGACTTGGTATTGGATGCACATCCGATGAACATGAGTAACAATATCATCCAAAACAGCGCAACGATGTTCATTTTTAACAATGTGTTGATCTTGCAGTTCATGCTATTCTCCAGGAGGTTTCTGAAGTTTAAGTGTCTTTTTGACCATGGAAAATTTGCCGTAAATATCTTCACTCTCTTCGTCAACAATGATCCTGTCTTCTAATATTTGATCGACTTTACCGGATTGTGTACCGATATACGTTCCTTTTTTAACAATATAGCCTTTCCCCGATGCATCCTGGACCAAAGCCCTGTTACCGCTCGGCGCGCGTATGATTCCCACAAGCGTCAACTGGCTGAGATTGAGCTTTTCAAGCGGTGTAAGGGGTTTTCGCAGTTTCATTTTTTTCTTTGAAACATCTATCGAGGCATTTGCCTTTTTAAAAAGGGGTTCAAAGGGATCTATCTTTCCTTCGGGATTGTATAAAGGCGTTGTTTCAGATGGCAGCGTATTGACCGCCGCTGAAGTCTTGACTTCAGATTTTGAAAGATCCGATTGCTTCGCTGCTGGTTTGAGAGCAGCGGGTTTTTTGGCGGCTGTTTTTTCTGCAATGATGATTTTTTTTGTAATTTGCCTTGATGTCGTGGGGGATTCGGCAGGTTTTTCACACCCCCACAACAAAAGTAACGATAGCATAATACAAGAAAAGCTGCGTATCAATAATAGATGTTTATTCATGATCCAAGGTTTTGACGGATGTCTGTAATCATGAAGCTTTTTTACGCTTCGTTTGTTTTTTTGGCGTTGATTCAATGAACCGATACGTGATGGCCGTACATGATGTTGTTAAATTGTCATTTCCTTTTGCGGCGCTCATCTTGATGTTGTCTATATTTACAATTCTGTTCAATCGCGCCACTTTATCGAAAAACAGGGCCACATTCTGATAGCTTCCGTTTACCGTAATGGATACGGGAATTTCAGCATAAAAGTCCTTGTCTCGTTCGGCCAACGGTTGGAACAGTAGAATGTCCAGACCGGAATCCCGTGCGGATTGCGAAATATTGGCCAACAAAGAAGGAATCTCTTTTTTTTCAGGAAGCTTTTTTGTGACAATTTTAAATTCCAATTTAGCGTTTTCCAGTTTTTCCTGATACAATTTAAACTGGCTGGCTTTTTTTTGAGCCGTCGTCAGCTTTTTTTCCAGCGCGCTGCTTTCTTTTTCCAGTGTATCGATTTGACTGAGTTTCGGTAAAAAGGAAAAGTAGAGGAAAGGTCCTACGAGCAACACGAAAACCCCTAAACACAAAAAAATCCGGTAAAGTTTGGATAACTTTCCGATCTTATCGCTCGTTTGAAAGATCCAGTTTGATATTTTGGAGGTGTCGATTTTATTCATTATATTTTGCCCGACTTTTTGCCGGCGGCACTTTTATCTTTTGGTTTATCCACGGAAGTTCTCATACATTCGATTTCGAAGTTTTTGAGATTTAACTTATTGACGATTTGTTGTTTTATGGCTTTTAGGTTCACATTTTTATAAAGTTTAGAATCTTCCAGCCGGCTCATAAAATCAGCAATGGTCTTATTATCCAAGGCAATCCCGTGAATACTGATATTGTCGCCTTTGGCCTGAAAGCTGGTGAACCATAATCTTTTAACCGGTTTGTTGTCGCTGTTTTCCGGTGCGCCGGCCGGCGAAACAGATGCCTTTTCAGCCACCAGTTTCGTCATATTTTCAAGAAGTAAAACCGACGCCCGACGATTCTTTTCTATGTTCCTGATCACCTCGGTTTTTTGGGTTAATTTTTCAAAGGCCTTTTTGATTTGATCTACCTTTTTTGATTTTGTTTCAGCTTGGGCCAACAGGGTTTTGGTCTGTTTGATTTTGGTATTCAGCGTTGTAACTTTATGGGAGAGCCGGACATTAATCAAAATCAAAATTGCAAAAACCACAAAAAAAGCAATGAGAAAAATGTTGATCTGCCTGAGAATATTTTCTTTTTTCCGTTCTTCACGATAAGGCAGCAGATTGATTCGTATCATTTGTCACCCAATTTTCGTGTTGCAAGGCCCATACAGATTGCGGCTTGCGGCGCGATCTGTTCAAGATAGGAAGCGTCAAACCGCTGGCCGTCAATCTCAACAGCTTGAAACGGATTGATCACTTCGACTTCAGCTGATGTTTCGGCAGCCAACAGTTCTCTGAATTTCTTAATGTTGGCGCCGCCGCCGCTGAGCACAATCCGGCTAATTTGCTCTTCGGGGTAGGTAGACAAAAAGAAGTCAAGGGCGCGTTTTATTTCGACACACCAATCCGACACCACAGATGAAACGATATCTTTTAAATCATCAACAGGCATCGCATCTGAACCATCACCAAGTTTGACAGTTTCTGACTCCTCGATTGTGCAGCCGACGGT
>JBAUWG010000248.1:0-3330 GCA_049583675.1 Desulfobacterales bacterium
ATTCGATACCTCGGTCCAAGTGGAAAACCCGCTCCAGCTTTTAAACCACTGACGGAATAAAAAAGCGCTCTTGCTTTAATTTGAACATGTATTTTGTTCTTGCCGGATACTTAATACTTTAGAACAGGGAAGATGTCTGGTTCCGAACTTTATTGCGCAGGGTATCCTTTTTGTTCGATTTGAGATGAATGATGGGAGATTCCTCTTTTCCGTCCGTCGACACTTATGTATCATAAAAGAATATCTGATTTCGCCTTGGCAATTTTTTATCATTTTCTTTATTATTTATCCTTGAACTGAAACCATTATCATTTTGCACTAAACACTCTTTAATATGCCACTGTGTGGTATGTCAATAGCTTTTTGAAATAAAAAATCCGATAAAGAAGGAGCGGCATACGTCTGAAAGGCGTCCCATTCGTAACCCATCTTAAGCGAGCTCAGCGTTTTTGCTTTGTTAATAAAATTGCTATCCTTATACCTGATAACTGCATAAGGGACGCAGAAAGTTAAATCAGGCCGATGCCGGAGCCGGGTTCATCGGATAGGAGCAAGACATGTTTGACAAAGGAATTTGTGAAACAAATCAGGCACGGGGCGGCCACGTTCGGTTTATGACAATGGTGATCGTTGCGGCATTATTCTTTTTCTTGGGAGCCGGCGTACTCTGGGCGGGACCTCCCTTCTTAACGGACGATCCAGAAACTCCGGAATACCAGCACTGGGAGTTTTATATCGCATCACAATACGCCAAGGACAATGAGGGAGAATCCGGTACGGCGCCGCATTTTGAATTAAATTATGCGGTTCTGCCGGATGTGATGCTTCACATGCTTGTCCCCTCAGCCTGGGCCAATCCCAGCGACGCGTCCAGCAAGTACGGCCTCGGGGACGTAGAATTGGGGGTCAAGTACCGGTTCATCCATGAAAGCGACATGATTCCCCAGGTCGGTATCTTTCCCATTTTGACCTTGCCCACCGGCGACGAGGACCGCGGCTTGGGTAACGGCCGGGCCGAACTGTTTCTCCCTTTATGGTTTCAAAAAAGTTGGGGCCCGTGGAGTTCGTATGCCGGCGGGGGTTACCAAATCAACCCCGGAGACAACCGCAAGGATTACTGGTTCACCGGCTGGCAGGTTCAACGCGAACTTTCTGAATTGCTGGCTGTGGGTGCGGAAATCTTTTACGTTACCGCAGATACCGAAGATGGCGGCGACAGCTCGGGATTTAATGTCGGCGCTATTATCAATCTGACCGAACAACATCACCTGTTATTTTCTATCGGTGAAGACATCCACGGTCCCAATGACCTGATGATGTATGTCGGATATCAGTTGACATTCGGTCCCTGAAAGGAAACGCGTTAAAGCCACGGGGCATGGGCACGTAATTCACCCGTACGCCCGTGTTCCGTTGCATCCTCCCGCGCTACTACCTTTTTATTTGACATCCGAACATCCTGATCCTATTTTAAGCGTTATCGCTAAGAAAGTTGATCTATATCTCACTCGCGACCTGCTCAAATCCATCTGTTTTTTTCATTAATCTCGTTTTTGTCAGGGGGTTAATCATATCGACTCCTTTTTTAAAAAAAGATATTCGATAACAAAGAGAGGTGTCATTAATGAAAGAAAGACGTCAATTTGCAAGGTTTGGTATTCCACTCCCTGTGAGATTGGAATCCATCACATCAGAAAAAAGAGAAGTTTTGGATCTTGAAACCAGAGATATATCTTATTCCGGCACTTTTATTCCGACACTGACGCCTTTTCCGGAAGGAACACGGTTTATTTTGGATTTCACCATTTCAACGGACAATCTTAAAAAATTTAAGGATATTAACAGCTTGAAGGGTTGTACGGGAAGCATGGTACGTTCCGCTCCTCATGGCCTTGCAATTCAATTTGACAGGGAATGTCAGATCAAGGGGTTAAAAGCGTTGTAACATGGCGCGGGGGAGGGAAAATTTATCCATAAAAGTGCTGCTTTTCCATCATCGAATCCCATAAGCTCCAGATCATATCTTGTTCTTTTTCAGATCCATAATTAAAGCTTTGCAACAACCTGCGATCCGCATCGGTCATTCCTGCAAATTGGATACCGACTGCCGCGGCTCTTTTCCCTTCGAGTGAAACTCCCGTACTCCAAACAACAGTGCCCAAAATAGAGAGAGAGACAAATGCTATCGCTAAATATATTTGAATCTGAACTTTTTTCCCGGCCAAGGTGCCAAAATAACCGGTTTTATAATTACTTCCTAAAATAATACAAGCACCGCCCAAAGAAATGTTTTCTGTGAATCCATTGAGGTTTAGGGGTGCTTTGTCCGGTTCTTCACTATATATTTTAACATTAACTTGAGTCGGGAGCCGGTGTCTGACGGTTTCCCGAAGGACGCCTGAAAAATGTTTTTGATCAGATGCCGACCGGCCCTCATAAAGATCGCTTATAATAAGCTTAATATTGGGATATTTTTTGCAAACTGCCATCAGACCTGATTTAGAACATTTCGCAAATTCAACGCGAGTGATGGTTTCCACCGTTGACGGGGACACCTTTTCTTCATCAAACGGATAAATTTCACCAAAAAAGTCGTTTTCAGCCAAGTTGTTTGTTGATTTTTTTTGGAGTTTTCCGCCTTTTTGTATGCGATGGTAGATCGTTTCTTCCAAAGCACCTGACACAATAAAATAGAGATCATCCTCTTCTTCACCGAATCTTTTCAACGTGTTGCCTGCAGGAAAATGACGCAGCTCCAGAATATTCATAAACGCCATCATTTCAGGATATGTCATTTTGATGAAAAAATTACGAACCCTCGTGTTGTCGGATTTGCGCTCACGAAGGGATGAATAAAAAGCCAGCGCTTCACGAACTGACGGTTTCAGGATCCTCCATTCGAGGAATTTAGATACAATGGCCTGCAATGTCATATCATTTTTGATAAAAAGCCCGGCGGCTGTACCATATGCATCGGCGGCGGCATAAAACGATTTGTCGCGTTTCAAAATATCGGCAAAGAATCGATGAATCCACGGATCATTTGGAAAGGCCTTGAGCAGGTTTTTAATTTCTGCAACAGTGTTTATTGTAACAGAGCCGTCTATGATGCGACTTACAATCGCTTTTTTGCCGGTCTTTTCTTTCATATAGATTTGATTTCTCTCTTTTTTCTACCGGTTTCATTAAAACTTGGATTTTTAAAGGCACAAAATTTTTATATTTTGATATAGCCAATGATTTTAAACAGATAAAAAATGTTATTGCAGCAAGTTATGTTTGATTTTACGGGAATGCCGGTTGTCGTTGACACATTTTCAGGCGCTATTC
>JBAUWG010000249.1:0-9045 GCA_049583675.1 Desulfobacterales bacterium
CAAGCTTGGCCCGTTGAAACGGCCTGAGTGCATTGATCTTTTTTTGTTTATAAAAAATATTTCCTTTTTGCGGGGAATAAAGTCCATTAATAATATTCATCATCACCGTCTTGCCGGCGCCGTTGGGTCCGATTACCGAATGAATCTCGCCTTTTCTGACTTTTAAATTAACACCGGCCAGGGCGCATACCTTCCCGAAAAACATATGGACATCATCAAGTTCCAGGATAAAATCCTGTTCATTGGGATTACTGGGTGCGGTCAATATACTTCACCTTTTTTATTTTCTGAATACCGTTCATTATTTTTGGGCAGATCATACATCATATTTTTTTTTAATCAAGGAGAAAATATGCCTGTTTCTATTTAGTGCTTTACAAAAAAAACGCTGCTTTTTGGATCGAACACACGAAATACGCACTATATAATGATCACTTTCTTTACGGCTTTGACAATCTCTTCAGGGTCATCCATAACCTGAATAATTTCGAGATCTTGTGAGGATATCAGCTTCTCGGCAAGAAGCTTTTCTTTGATCCACCCGATAAGTCCCGCCCAGTAATCAGAACCGACTAAGATTAATGGAAATGGTAAAATTCGGTGCGTCTGGATCAGTGTAACCGCTTCAAACAGCTCATCCAGCGTGCCGAACCCACCGGGAAGTATAATGTATGCCGTTGCATATTTGACGAACATGACTTTGCGAATAAAAAAGTATTTAAATTCGATTTTGATGTTGGCAAAAGGATTCGGCGCCTGCTCACGGGGAAGAACAATATTCAGCCCCACGGAAGTTCCCCCCGCTTCTGCAGCCCCTTTGTTGGCTGCTTCCATCACACCGCCGCCGCCGCCTGTAATCACGGCAAAGTCGTGTTCCACAAAAAGCCGGGCCATTTTTTCGGTTTTTTTATAAATTGGATCAGTGGGTTTAATTCTTGCGGAGCCAAAAAAACTCACCGCAGGTCCTATTTCATGAAGCGCATCAACGCCTTCCACAAACTCTCCCATGATTTTAAAAAGCCGCCATGCTTCACCGATGCTTAAGTCATTGACCAGAAATTGTTTTTCCATATTATTCAGCGATGTTATTTTTAAAAATTTTAACCACGTTGGTCTTTCAATCAAACAATAGCCAAAGATTCAACCTCTTGTCCAAGTTTTGCAAAAGCCTCCGGCCCCGCCGTTTGATATGGTCAAGCATCCTTCACGAAAATCAATATCTTATCCGTCATGGGACCGCCTCCGTTAAGAAAATTAATTTATAAAGTGTCAAAGCAATATTCCATAAAAATTCAGGCTATTGCAATGCATTACCTGGACATGACCTAACAGCTATTTTAAACTTTGTCAATGATTACGGATTGACAAACATCCTGTGGATTGATAAAAATTTTTAAAATTCAGGATGGGTAATTCCCGAATACAATTTCTTTGGTCGCAAATTTTATGAATATTGTGGCATAAAGCTTCCCAACGATTAAAGCATGAAGTCGCCAAAGTGAAAATCATATTGAAATATTTAAACTTTTATTAAGTCAAATTAAAGAAGCCGACTTTGCAATCGTCGTAATTAGCTTCGTCGGCCGAGAATAGCTCCCAAACGCCGTCCCGAACTTTGCTTCTGAGTGCGCTGCATCATTTTACACATAAATCAAACAGTATATGCTTGATGAAAAATGCATATCTATTCTCGGGAGAAGAAGCCCCGGCTCGTTTTAAAGGAAATTCTCGCATGATTAGGAATTAGAGATGAACAACTCGGAAAATGATCTCTCAAGACACGTTATCATAGCAAACGATCTGGGTCTTCATGCAAGATCCGCATCAAAAATCGTAAAATTGGTTCAAAACGCAGCTTCCAACGTATGGATCATTAAAGATGGGAAAAAGGCGGATGCCTCAAGCATTATCGATATTCTCACACTGGCCGGTCCCAAAGGGTCAACAATCACCATCACCATTGATGATCAATCTGACATTAGAATTTTGAATAACCTCGTTCAGTTGATTGAAAGCGGGTTTGGAGAGTAACCAGGCATGGAACATACGGAGGAAAAAGAAATACGGTTGAAAGGCATTAATGTCTCACCGGGCATCTGCATCGGGAAAGCCTATCTGGTCGGTAAGGAAGGCGTTGATGTCGTCAATAAATACTATATCAGTAAAGACAATTTACAAAATGAGATCAAACGATTCAAATCCGCCGTAAAGCGTGCCAAAGACAAACTTCAAGAAATTATTGAAACAACGCCTGAAGAATTACGACAGCATATCCACATACTTGAAACCCACAAGATCCTGTATAAAGACAAAATGCTCTATGGCAAAACCATTGAAACCATGGAAAAAGAATTGGTAAATGCCGAATGGGCTCTCAAACAAGTGGTATCCAACGTCAAAAGGATGTTCAAAAATATGACGGACCCCTATTTGCAGGGGCGGGCGGCTGATATTGTCCAGGTCTCTGAAAGCATCATGCAGAATTTGGTTGGGGCAAAAACATTGGACATCGGCGCCATTAGAAAACGGGTCATATTGGTGGCGGCAGATCTTTCTCCTGCAGAAACCAGCCAGATACAACTTGAAAAAATAAAAGGACTGATAACCGATCTGGGCGGAAAGACGTCACACACGGGGATCATTGCCCGTTCGCTCGAAATTCCGGCTGTTTTGGGGCTTGAAAGGGCCACGCATTCAATAAAAAATGATGATATCGTCATTGTCGATGGAACCGCGGGAATTGTGATCGTTCATCCCACCGATCAAACCCTTATAAAGTTTGAAGAACGCCAATCCAATTACGAGAAATATAAAGCCGTTATTTCCCGAAGCAGCCATCTTCCGGCTGAAACAGTTGATGGTATAAAGCTGGAAGTTTTGGGAAATATCGAACTCCCGGAGGAAGTGGTATCCGTCATTAACTACGGCGGAGATGGTATCGGGCTTTATCGAACGGAATTTCAATATCTAAGCCGGCGCTGCTTCCCGAACGAACACGATCTTTTTGAAAACTACAAGGATGTTGTCGAGGTGATGTCGCCTGGATCCGTTACCATTCGAACCCTGGATATCAGTGGTGACAAAGGCCTTTCCTATGCTTCGGATCCGGATGAAAAAAACCCTGTCTTAGGTCTTAGAGGCATTCGGTACTGTTTAAAAAATCCGGATGTTTTCAAGACCCAACTACGAGCCGTATTAAGGGCCTCCGCCTTTGGCCATGTAAGAATTCTGTTTCCCATGATATCGCGCCACGAAGAAGTTCTTGCGGCTAAAAAACTGCTGGCAAATGCTGCCGATTCCCTGGATAAAGAAGGTATCGGTTTCAACGACGATATTGAGGTCGGAATAATGATTGAAGTGCCGGCGGCAGCCATCATGGCGGACGTGATGGCAAAAGATATTGATTTTTTCAGTATCGGGACCAACGATCTGATCCAGTATTCACTGGCGGTTGACCGGGTCAACAGGCAGGTTTCCCATCTCTACCAACCCCTTAATCCCGCAATTATTCGAATGATCAAACACGTGGCAGATATCGCAAAAAACAACAATGTCGAAGTCTGCATATGCGGTGAAATGGCAAGCGACCCAATGAACATGCCGATCCTCCTGGGATTGGGAATCACTAGATTAAGCATGAATCCACAATCAATACCGGTCATTAAAAAAACCATCCGATCACTCAATGTCAAAGATACCGCTCTGTTCATTAAAGATATCCTTAAAGAGACATCCGAGACGGGCATTATGGAAATTTTGCAGCGTACCTACGGCAATATTCTTCAGGATATAGGTTACACTGATTAATATAAACTAAGCTGAGCTTCGGTATCAATAATATGTTAATACCGGCGTCACAACGAAAGTGTCCACAGGGGAGAGAAAAGCATTTGAGTTCAGGTCACATAAAAATAGTTGCTGAAAACAGAAAAGCCCGACACAATTATTTCATCGAAGATACTTGCGAAGCAGGTATGGTTCTCTTAGGCACGGAGGTCAAATCCCTTAGACTCGGCCGTGTGAATCTAAAAGATTCTTATGCCAGAATTAAAAACGGCGAAGTATTTGTTTACCAAATGCATATCAGTGCTTATCCCTTTGCTTATTACGGCAATCATGACCCGCTTAGAATCAGAAAACTCCTTTTACATAAATTCGAAATCAACAAATTATACGGTAAGGTCAATGAGAAGGGGTTTTCTCTGGTCCCCTTAAAAATTTATTTCCAAAATGGAAGAGTCAAACTGACGTTGGCCCTCGCCAGGGGCAAACGTCAGTTTGACAAGCGGGAGACCATTCGGCGGCGGGATGAACAAAGAGATTTGGAAAGGTCAAAAAAGGAGCGCTGATATGTACCGCTGGTTTTCCGGATTAGATTGTGTAAAATAATTCATAATGTGAAAAAAAACTCATAGAATTTGAGGCCTCATTTCAACCTTTTATCCGTACAGTAAAAATATAACCGGCTAAATTATTTAGTAATAAAATCATATCCGCGCCTTGGCATGATTTCTGCTTTTATGGTTAGGTCAAATGGGAAATCGTTTAAACGTAGATAAAAAGAACAGCATGCTCAGCACCTCGGATCTCATCGAGATGGGTAAAGAAGCCCGGAAAGAACGGGATCGCCTCTTAAAAGAATACCCGGATCTCAGAGAATACCAAAAAGAAATTGACAGATGTCTTGATAATGCGGGAAGCAATGAAAACCGAATGGCAGTTTTAGCCGTCATGATTGAAGCCAAACTGAAAGAACTTCAAGATGAACTGTCTCATCTTTCGATCGTGCTTCAAGAAATTCACAATCCGGATTTTCTTCCTGATACACTAAGGCAATAGATTAATTTACAGCAGCTTTACAAGTTCGGGAGACTCCACACTCAAATCATTAGGTGCCGGCTCAACCGAACTTAAAACGTCTTGAATCACACTTAATGCAATTCAAGGCAAAAAAGGCAGGGTTTTTTAAAAGGCTCTGCCTTTTTATCTTGCGAGCCTGGCCTCCCGGCGGTGACCTTTTCCACCTTGCATTTTCCACAAGGTGTGATTATAGTTTATTGAATACGGACCATTTAAACAAATTAAACCAAAAAGAGTGTAGAGTTAATAGCAAACGATGAAAGAACATAATGACAAACTACCGGATCCAAAAGAAATCGAAAAGGAAATCGGCGATTTTCTGACCAAAAAATTCGGCGGCAGCGTAAAGATGGTGACGCCGTTGGCATTGCCTCAGAAAGCTTCCACCGAAAAAGATGAAACATCGGCCAAAAAGGCAAAGAAAATTAATTTTGACTTAAAACCCGAAGAGATGATTTCCTACCTTGACCAATATATTGTAAAGCAAGAGCATGCAAAAGCGATACTCTCAACAAAAATATGTACGCATTTCAACCGCATAAAACGTGCTGAAGCGGCATCGGATGGTGCCGATGATATGGTCGGGCGCATCAAAAACAACATTCTTATGTTCGGACCCACCGGTGTCGGTAAAACATATATCATCAAATTGATCGCCCAAAAAATCAATGTCCCTTTTGTCAAAGGAGATGCCACAAAATTCAGCGAAACGGGTTATGTGGGCGGCGATGTCGAAGACCTTGTCCGCGACCTTGTCCGGGAAGCGGACGGCGATATCGAATTAGCCCAATACGGTATTATCTACATCGATGAAATCGATAAAATCGCATCGAGCCGACATGTCATCGGGGTAGATGTTTCACGGTCCGGCGTTCAGCGTGCGCTGCTCAAACCCATGGAAGAAACCGACGTCGATTTAAAAGTACCCCACGATCCCATTTCAATGATTCAGGAAATCGAACGCTTTCGTAAAACAGGAAAAAGAGAGAAACGATCCGTCAATACCGGTAATATTCTCTTTATTATGAGCGGCGCTTTTGGTGATCTGGCCCAAATTGTTAAAAAACGGATTGCGGCTCAAGGTATCGGCTTTGGCGCAACCCTTAAAACGCCGGAAGAAAACAACGAGATTATGAACCAGGCAAAAGCGGAAGATCTCATAGAATTTGGATTTGAGTCTGAATTCGTGGGACGTCTGCCGGTCAGGGCCGTCTTTGAAAGATTAACGGAAAATGACCTTTTTGAAATTCTGCAAAATCCCAGCAATCCGATCATTCTCGGTAAAAAACTCGACTTTGCAGCGTATGGCATCGATATAAAATTTGAAGACAGTTCCCTTCGAATCCTGGCAAAAAACGCCTTCCAGGAAAATACCGGTGCAAGGGGACTTGTGAGTGCCGTCGAAAAGGCACTTTTAGTATTTGAAAAGAAATTACCGTCGAGTCCTATTAAAAAATTTCCGGTGACCGGCGCTGCTGTTGAGAATCCCGAAGGGACGCTTAAAAAAATGTTGGCGCTGTCGAACTTCGATGAACTCAATGAAACCTATGAAAAGCTGTTTCTTGAAGAAAAAGAATATATCAAGTATTACCTGAATGCCAACAAGAAAAATTTGGCGGAAAAATACGGCCTGACATTGACGACGTCGCGTATCGATATTGTGGCTTCTTACTACGCCAACCACATGATGGATATCGAAAAAGCCATTAAAAAGATCAAGACATTTTATGACGACATAAAGAAGATAGAATTGTATTTTTTTAAAAACCATGACATTAACATTGTCATGGAAGATGATGCCGTTGATTTTATAATCGATAAGTTTGAAAAATCCACCCATGACCTTGGAGAACTTTACGAAAAATTGTCTGTGGATTTTGAATACGGGCTGAAACTGGTCCGCGAAAAAACAGGCCGGCACCGGTTTTTTATTACCAAAGATGCGTTGATAAACCCCGAAGACTTTATCAGCAATCTTATTAGAGATGAGTTGAGTATGCCCGATTTAAACCCGGTGACCGGGAAAAAATAAAATGATCGGGATATCAAAGTTGTATTGCGGCACCGTAGAGCCATCCGATGCACTCCGTTACGGGCGAATGTCGTCCAAACTCCCGTCACATCTCCTTCAGTTTTCCAGCGATAAACGGCCGGTGGTTGTCTGGAATATTACCCAGCGATGTAATCTCAAGTGTATTCATTGTTATGCCCACGCGAAAGATAATAGCGTGGAAAGAAGACTTACCTTTAAAGAAGGCAAGTATTTGATTGACGATCTCGCAGAATTTGGTGTGCCCGTAATTTTGTTTTCAGGTGGTGAACCTCTGGTTAGAAAAGACCTTCCGGAATTGGCAGCTTACGCCGTACAAAAAGGGATAAGAGCCGTCATATCGACCAACGGAACCCTGATAACTCGTCAGATCGCTCAAAATCTGAAAGACATCGGCCTGTCGTATGTCGGCATCAGTCTTGACGGCATGGAAGCGATTAACGACCGGTTTAGAGGGGTTCAGGGGGCTTTCGTCTCCGCGATGAAAGGGATTGAAAACTGTAAAAATGCCGGTATAAGGGTCGGCCTCCGCTTTACCATCAACCAACAAAATGCACATCAGATTCCTGACATTTTTAAACTCCTTGAAGATATGGATATTCCAAGGATATGCTTTTACCATCTGGTATATGCCGGCCGAGGATCAGAACTTGTAAAAGAAGACCTTTCCCATGAAGAAACCCGAAAAGCCGTCGATCTGATTATGGATCTGACCAGACAGCTTTATGATCGAAATCATCCCAAAGAAGTATTAACCGTGGACAATCATGCGGACGGCCCCTATCTTTACATGCGCCTTCTCAGAGAAAATCCCCGGCGTGCCCGTGAAGTACTTGAACTTCTCAAAATGAACCAAGGGAACAGTTCCGGTATCGGCATCGGCTGCGTGAACTGGGACGGCGACGTATACGCCGACCAATTCTGGCGCTATTACAGTTTCGGCAATGTCAGAAACAGACCTTTTTCCGAAATCTGGACCGATATCTCGGATCCGCTGATGAAAAAACTTAAAGAGAAAAAAAGACACGCTAAAGGAAGATGTGCCACATGCCGATGGCTGAATATTTGCGGCGGCAACTTCAGGGTTCGATCAGAGGCTGTCACAGGCGATGTATGGGCGCCGGACCCGGCATGTTATTTAACAGACGAAGAAATCGCTTAGAGATCATTGCAAAGCATTCCCTTTTGCCCAATTTCTGCGTCAGACTTAGATTTTAATCTTCAAAATACATAAAGTATTCCTGCGGTTAAAATCTTCGTCTTCCTTGAATTTGAACAAAATTGAACGCTTTGCAATGATCTCTAAACCATACAATTATAAATAGGAGTTGCCATGCTGTTTCCCGATTACAGACCGAGACGAATGCGACAAAGTGATGCGTTTCGCCGCATGATCCGCGAAACCAAACTTTCGGTAGACGATCTCATTCTTCCGCTTTTTGTCGTCAACGGCAAAGGAGTGAAAAACCCAATCGATTCGATGCCCGGACATTATCAGCTGTCCATGGATAATCTGGTCAAAACGTCTTCAAAAGCCCATGATCTGGGTATTCCGGCAGTGATGTTGTTCGGGATACCGGAAAAGAAAGATCCTCTTGCCACCGGCGCTTATGACAAAAACGGCATTGTTCAAAACGCAACACGCGCTTTGAAGGACAAAATACCGGATCTTGCCGTCATTACCGATGTCTGCCTGTGCCAGTACACCGATCATGGCCATTGCGGCGTTGTGGAGGGAAATATCATCGATAACGACGCTTCTTTGGACTTGCTGGCCAAAACCGCCCTGTCCCATGCCCGGGCCGGCGCCGACATGGTCGCCCCTTCCGATATGATGGACGGACGCGTGACTGAAATCCGGAATATCCTGGATGAAAACGACTTTATTAACGTCCCGATACTCTCTTATGCGGCCAAATACTGCAGTGCATTTTACGGACCCTTTCGTGATGCCGCACATTCCGCCCCGAAGTTCGGCGATCGACGAACCTATCAGATGGATCCCGCCAATGCATTGGAGGCGGTTCGTGAGGTGATGCTGGATATCGAAGAAGGCGCGGATATTATCATGGTAAAGCCCGCCCTACCTTATCTAGATATCATTCGTCTCATCCGGGAAGAGATCGATCTTCCCC
>JBAUWG010000250.1:0-2928 GCA_049583675.1 Desulfobacterales bacterium
GCAGCATCTTGAAATTCCCGAAAGCGAGGTTTACGGCGTCGCGACCTTTTATAATCAGTTTCGATTTCATCCTCCGGGCAAACATCCGATCAAGGTGTGCCTGGGCACGGCCTGTCACGTCAGGGCCGGGGATATTATCCTTGAAAATTTTGAACGCAAACTCGAGATTTCAGACGGTGAAACCACGCCGGACCGGGAATTCAGCATAGAACGCGTGGCCTGTGTCGGCTGCTGTGCGCTGGCGCCGGTGGCCATCATCGATGAAACGGTTCACGGGCATATGGCGCCCAGCAAGGTCGAAGGACTTCTCTTGCGAATAAAACTGCAAGAGGAGATCGCCGAAAGAGAACAGCAAAAAGATGCGTCCGGACAGTCATAATATGATCGATCAAAAATACAACGATGTCCGTGAGGCGGCCGAGAAACGCCGGACCGCCTTTGAGGATGCGCCGGTTCCCAAAATCCATATCGGCATGGCCACCTGCGGCATCGCGTCCGGCGCCCTCGAAACCAAAAAAGCCTTTGAAGAAGCTCTCGCTGAAAACAATATCCAAGCACTGATCCATACGGTGGGATGTTTTGGCCATTGTTATGCCGAGCCGTTGGTGATCATCGATCATCCGGATTCCGGATTTCCGCCGATTTTCTATCACGAGGTCACCCCGGGGAAAGCCAAAATGCTCGTGAAACTCTTCCTGGGAGACGGCGATCCGCGCTTCGAACACGTTTACGGCGCCACCATAGAAAACGATCTGATTCCCTCGGTCACCGAGTTTTCCCGGTTTAACCGGGAAAAACGGATTGTCATGGAAAAATGCGGGCGCATCGACCCCGAAGACATATACGACTACATTGCCGCCGGCGGATATTTGGCCCTTGCCGAAACGCTGAAGCTCGAGCCCGGCAAAATCATCAGTGAAATGGAACTGTCGGGTTTAAGAGGAAGAGGCGGCGCGGGATTTCCCACCGGAAAAAAGTGGAAACTGGCCGGAAGCGTTGCGGATCCGAAAAAGATCGTGATCTGCAATGCCGACGAAGGAGATCCCGGCGCCTACATGGACCGGACCATCCTGGAGAGTAACCCGCATCAGGTCTTGGAAGGCATGGCCATCTGCGCCTATGCCGTCGGTGCTCAAAAAGCCCTGGTATATGTCCGTTCCGAATACCCCCTGGCCGTCAAAATCGTCACCCATGCCATCCGGCAGGCCAAAGAACTGGGCCTTTTGGGAAAAAGTATTCTGGGCAGTGACTTCGATCTGGAAATTGACGTATTTGAAGGATCCGGGGCGTTTGTCTGCGGTGAGGAAACCGCCCTCATTCGATCCATTGAAGGATACCGGGGCATGCCCCGGCATCGCCCGCCCTATCCGGTTCAAAAAGGATTGTGGAGCAGGCCCACGGTGATCAACAACGTTAAGACCCTGGCGTCTGTTCCGCCCATACTGACCCAAGGCGCCACCTGGTACAGAAGCATCGGCACCCAAAACAGCCCCGGAACCGCTATTTTTTCCATTGTCGGAAATGTGGTTCATGCCGGATTGGTGGAAATCCCCATGGGGGTGTCGCTGCGAACCCTGATATTTGATATCTGCGGCGGCATCCCGAATAATAAAAAATTCAAGGCGGTTCAGATCGGGGGACCTTCCGGCGGCTGTTTGAGCGAAGATTTTCTGGACACGCCCATTGATTTTGACTCGCTTACCGAGGCCGGGGCCATGATGGGGTCCGGCGGCATGGTGGTCATGGACGAGGATACCTGCATGGTGGAGGTCGCCCGGTATTTTCTCGATTTCACCCAAAAGGAATCCTGCGGCAAGTGCACATTTTGCAGAATCGGGACCTATCATTTGCTCAAGATCCTGGAACGACTCACCAAGGGCGAAGGCCAGGAAGGCGATCTCGAGCTTCTGGAGACCTTGAGCCGGGATATCAAAGCCGGGTCCCTTTGCGGGCTGGGGAAAACCGCCCCGAATCCGGTGCTCACCTCCTTGAAATATTTCAGGGATGAATATGATGCCCATATTAAGGAAAAACGCTGTCCTGCGCTGATGTGCCGGCCGTTGATCGCCTTTTATTTTGATCTGGATCTCTGTGCCCGGGGATGCGATGCCTGCGCCACATGTTGTCCGGTGGAGGCGGTGTTTACCACCAGCAACCGAAAAAAAGGGGTGGATCAGGCGCTTTGCGTCAAATGCGGCGAATGCCTGGTCGCCTGTCCGCCGGAGTATGATGCGGTTCGAAAAGTATCGCCTCCGGAACTCGTGCCCATTATGGAGAAGCCGCCGGAGAAGAAGGCAAAAGGAAATTAGTGATGCCCAAAATTCAGGTGGACAACCAGGAGATCGAGGCCCAGGAAGGAAAGACCGTGCTTCAGGCCTGCCTGGACAACGGGATCTACATCCCGAACCTGTGTTACCTGGAGAGCATGAAAGCCCCTTCGGCATCCTGCAGATTGTGTTTTGTTGAAATCGAGGGTGAACGGCAGCCAATCACATCGTGCACCGCTGTCGTCAAAGAAAATATGGTGGTCAAAACCGATACCGAAACGGTTCGGCAACTGCAGCGAACCGGTCTTCGCCTGCTGTTGTCGGTTCACGATGTGGATTGCAAAAACTGCCACGCCAATAAAAAATGCGAGCTTCAAAACATCGCCCGATTTCTAAAGGTTGGTTTAAAGCCGAAACCGCTGGAGCGATATCTGAAAGAGGTCGAAATCGATGACACCCATCCGTTCTTAATCCACTATCCCAACCGATGTGTTTTGTGCGGAAAATGCGTGCATATCTGCAAAGGAAAACATGATCAGCCGGTGTTGACCTTTGCCGAAAGAGGATTTGACACCGTCATCAGCTCGTACAGCTCCGCGGATGTTTCATCGCCGGCCTGTAAGACCTGCGATGCCTGCGTTAAAATATGTCCGGTGGGCGC
>JBAUWG010000251.1:0-13009 GCA_049583675.1 Desulfobacterales bacterium
TTTCTTGAGGACGAGGCAATGATCCAACGTGAGTGGTTTTGATATTCATAATATCCTCCTCCTTTACCCTATTTATGTCCATCCATAAATGGTCTTTTTGCTCAATCTCTGCGTTATGCGAAAAAAATAATCCTCGGAATATTACACATATGCCTGCGGTTATTTTTTTCGCATGCCTTGATCTTGAACAAAAATTCTCATTTATGGATGGACACTAGTTAAGATCTTTAGAATTTCATTTCGTTTGGGAGACCCATTCATATGCACTACGAAGGAAATATCATTCGACCGCCCAGTGAAGCGAACAGTATTCTTTTGCAGGTTACCGTGGGGTGCTCCCGGAACAAATGCACATTCTGCGGTGCGTACAAAGGAGAACGGTTTCGCATAAAAGCAGATGCGGTCATCATGGACGATATCGCTTTTGCGGCGGCTCATTGTCAACGGCAGCGACGCCTGTTTTTATGCGACGGAGATGCCTTCATCGTTCCCCAGAAAAGGCTTCTGAATATCCTTCAGGAAATCAAACGGCAGCTTCCCTGGGTCACCCGAGTGGGTGCGTACGCCAATTGTAAAAGCCTGAAAATGAAAACCCTTGACGAGATTCAAACACTTAAAGCGCACGGCCTTGGCATCCTCTACATGGGCCTTGAAACCGGAGACGATATTACTCTGAAACAAATCAATAAAGGCGCTACATCCAAAGAAATGATTCAAATGGGCAAGAAAGCAAAGGCATCAGGGATCAAGCTTTCCATTACCGTGCTTTTGGGGATTGCCGGTCCCTTGCGGTCCAATATCCATGCCCGTGAAACCGGACGGGTCCTTACCGCCATCGATCCGGATTATATTGGCGCGCTGACCCTGATGCTCATTCCGGGCACACCATTGTACCGGGACTTTAAAAATGGAGAATTCCCCATGCTGAAAGCAGATGAAATGCTAAAGGAACTCAGGGCCATGATCGATGCCACGGAACTTTCTAGTGGGCTTTTCCATGCCAACCATGCATCAAATTATCTTCCCATTAAGGCAAGACTGCCCAGAGACAAACAAAAGACATTACGTCTTATTGATGAGGCCCTGACAGGGAAGATAGCCCTGAAGCCTGAATTTTTGCGAGCGTTATAAATTGAATATATCACTCACCATATGTTAAAAAAGGAGAAATGAATGAGGACTGAAGGTCTGGCAGAAAACTTGATAGGCATCGACGACTTATGTATCAATACCATCCGCGGCCTTTCAATGGATGCGGTTCAAAAAGCCAATTCCGGTCATCCGGGCGCACCCATGGGGCTCGCACCAGCCGCCTATGTTCTATGGACACGGATCATGAAACATAATCCTTTAAATCCCGGATGGCTCGACAGGGATCGCTTCGTGCTTTCGGCCGGACATGCCTCCATGCTCCTTTACAGCCTGCTTCATCTTTCAGGATATGCCGTTAGTCTCGATGATATTAAAAATTTTCGTCAATGGGGCAGTAGCACACCCGGCCATCCCGAATTCGGGCATACACCGGGGGTGGAAACCACCACCGGACCGCTGGGGCAGGGCTTTGCCAATGCCGTGGGCATGGCCATGGCGGAACGCCACCTTGCCGCACGGTTTAACCGTCCCGGACACGAGATCGTCGACCATTGCACGTACATGATCTGTGGCGACGGCGATATGATGGAGGGCATTTCTTCGGAGGCGGCGTCCCTTGCCGGCCATTTGGGACTCGGTAAATTGATCTGCATTTACGACGACAACCGTATCTCCATCGAAGGTCCTACGGCGATCACCTTTTCGGAAGATGTCGCCCTTCGATTCAAGGCGTATCAATGGCACGTTATCAGCGTTGACGATGGCAACGACATCCAGGCTGTTTACAGCGCCGTCCAGACCGCCAAAGCGCACACGCAGCAGCCGTCTTTGATTGTTCTTCGCACGTATATCGCTTGCGGAAGTCCCAACATGCAAAATACCGCCGGCGCCCACGGAGCACCGTTGGGTGAAGAAGAGGTCCGTCTGACCAAAAAATGCCTCGGCATGCCTGAAGATGCCTTTTTTCACGTTCCTGAAGCGGTTTCCAATCATTTTAGACAGTGTATTGACGCCGGAAGCAACGCCGAAGACAGATGGCAGGAAACATTCAAAGCTTACCGTAAAAAATATCCGGAGATGACCCAAAAATGGGTGGATGCCATGAGTGGTTTTCTGACCACCGGGTGGGATAAAGACATCCCGGTATTCAGCGCTTCCGATGGACCCGTGGCCACACGGGCGGCATCCGGAAAAGTCTTAAATGCCATTGCCCCGAATCTTCCCACATTGATCGGCGGCAGCGCGGATCTAGCGCCTTCGAACAAAACCTATTTGAATGAATCCCGTGAATTTCAAAAGGATGCCTACGACGGGCGCAACATCCGTTTCGGCGTTCGGGAACACGCCATGGGAGGCATCATGTCCGGCATGTTTCTTCACCACGGGCTCCGGCCTTACGGTGGAACATTTCTCGTTTTTTCGGACTATCTTCGGCCGTCCCTGCGCGTGGCCGCCATTATGAAGATTCCACTGATATACGTCTTCACCCACGACTCCATCGCAGTGGGTGAAGACGGTCCCACGCACCAGCCCGTAGAACATCTGGCCGGTTTACGGGCAATTCCGGGCCTTACCGTTATCCGGCCGGCTGATGCAACAGAAACATCCCAAGCTTGGCGCCAGGCCATTAAAACCACCACCGGACCGGTGGCGTTGATTCTTAGCCGCCAGAAACTGCCGGTATTAAATTCCGGTGCCACCGAAAACAGCTTGGAAAAAGGGGCCTATATCCTGGAGGATTGTGATGGTAAACCCGATATCATATTAATCGGCACCGGATCCGAAGTTCATGTCGTTCTGAAAGCCAAGGCACGCCTTAATGAAAAAGGAATTGCCGCGCGGGTCGTGAGCATGCCCAGTTGGGAGCTTTTTGAAAAGACATCTCAAAAATACAAAGACCGTATCTTTTTGCCGGATGTCCCGGCACGTCTGGCGGTGGAGGCCGGTTCTCCAATGGGATGGTGCCGATATGTCGGCGCCGGCGGCGATGTTATCGGTATCAATGGATTTGGTGCTTCGGCGCCGGGTGGTATGATGATGGAAAAGTACGGATTCACTGTGCAACATGTTGTGGAAAAATCGTTGACGCTGTTAAAAAAATAGTCCTGAACAAAGGCTTTGGTTCAGGCTCTATTTAGCCAAGGTGGAATTTATGGATAACACGACAACAGATGAAATGGCGCGTTTAAAAAAAGAATGCCTTCTCATCGAGCAGCGCCGGGAGGATGAAAAGAGATGTCTTTCAGACGTCATCTTTATCCTCGGCAGGGTTGCAGTGATGCATGACGCGTTATCGGAAGAATATAATGTGCTTAAAAAGCTGATTGAACCGAGCCGGGAACTGGCTGTTGATAAGATTGAATCGCAGGTTGAAATCCTCAAAAACAAAATTTTTGCCCAAGAGACCAAACAAGTTTATGATGAGCGGAACACACTGGAAGAATTAAACGAGCGCTTGTTACGGTTGTGCAAAATTATCAAAAGCATCGTGGTGGCGCTGGTGGATGACTTTTATCCGACTACCGGCGCGTTGAAAGCCCGGGCCGATGCTATTGACATCGAGTGTCCAAAAGAGAACATGCAGGTGGATCTTGAAGGACCGTCAAAGGAATTTTTAAGCTACATCCGGTTACTCAAAAACAAAATATCTGAAGATTTTAGATACATCAACAATACATTTTTGACGCTGCTGAATCATGTCAAAGAATTGGAAAAGACTTTGACCGCCGAATTCGGTCAGGATGTCAGACTCAGAGAAATCGAAAAGTTCGAGACGAAAGTCAATACCGAAGTCGGTTCCATCGCAGACTCTTTCAATATTTATGCGACCATCGATGAGATAAAGAGCGCCGTTGTTGAAAAGCTGACGAAAATAAAGGAACTTTTCGCTTTAAGGAAAAAAAAAGAAACGGAAAAAGCCGAAAAAACCCGGGAGAACATCGATAAACTCAAGCAAAAGATTGTTGAAACGGAAAAAGACGCTCGCCAAATGGCCAAAAAAGTCGCCTATTTTCAAAGGGCCGCCACAAAAGACGGACTCACGGGTCTTTTTAATCGGAGTGCGTTCGATATCCGGATCGATGACGCGTTGAAAATGGCCACCCAACAGGGAGAACCTGTTTCGCTGATACTTTTTGACGTAGACAACTTTAAATGGATCAATGATACACTGGGGCATGTCGCCGGAGATAAAGTGTTGAAAATCGTGGCCGACTGCCTGAGAAACGCCTTTCGGAAAAATGATTTTATTGCGCGGTATGGCGGGGACGAGTTCGCCGTAGTTGTTGAAAAGCTGGATCCGGACATCGCAAAAATGAAAATTGTAAATTTTAGAGAAGATCTTAAGAAAAAACGGTTTTTTTCTCACCAGGTGGGCGATATCAATGTCACGGTAAGCGCCGGTGTGGCTTTCTCGGACTCAGAGGACAGCGCCGAGGATTTAATTCATCGGGCCGATGAAAACATGTATAGATCAAAGCAAAAGAAACGCTGATGCCATTGCAAAAGCCCCCACCCTCCTGAAAACACGGACAAAGCAAACAAGGCGGGATCATTATCGATTCCGCCTTATTTGTTTGCCCTGTCATCCACTTTTTGTTATGATGCCTTTAGGTTTTAATCCTTTATTTTAACAAATTTATAAAAAATTATTTAGTGTCCATCCATTACGATATCTATTAGGAGACAAAGAATGGAAATGTCAAATAACGCCATGAGAATATTAGAAAAAAGATACTTCGCTCCGGGCGAAACCTGGGGAAAATTATGTGAGCGGGTGGCGCATAAAGTCGCGGGGGATGAAAAACAATCCAATGATCGCAAAAAATGGGAAAAAAGATATAAAGAAATCATGGTGAATCTTGACTTTTTGCCCAACAGCCCCACCTTGCGTAACTTCGGCCGAAACCAGGGCTGCGGGAGCGCCTGTTTTGTCCTTCCTTTGGAAGACAGCCGGCGGAGCATTTTCAAAACGCTTTCAGATGCAGTGGATGTCCAGGCTTACGGCGGCGGGACAGGAATGAGTTTTTCGAAACTTCGCCCAAAGGGAGACCACATTCGTTCAACCGAGGGCATCGCCTCCGGCCCCCTCTCTTTCATGGAAATTTTCGATTTTACCATCGGTGATATTATCAAACAGGGGGGGACCCGTGAAGGGGCAAATATGGGCATATTGCGCGTGGATCATCCGGACATTGAACGCTTTTTGGCGGCCAAGAAGATTGAGGGTACCCTGAAAAATTTCAATTTGTCGGTGGGGATCACGGATGCCTTTATGACGGCCGTTAAAAATGACGGTGACTTTGATCTAATTTTCAATGGAAAGGTTTACAAGACCCTTTCTGCATCCAAACTCTGGGAAAAAATTGTTGACGGCGCGTGGGAAAATGGAGAACCGGGCATCGTGTTTTTGGATACCATCAATAATAATAATCCGTTGAAGGCCATGGGTGAAATCGAAGCGACGAACCCGTGCGGAGAGCAGCCGCTTTTACCCTATTGCTCGTGTAACCTGGGATCCATCAACCTTTCAAAGATGATTCGGGGCGATTGGATCGAAGGCGAGGCGGAGATTGACTGGGAAAAATTGCGCGAAACGGTGAAGACGGCTATTCGATTTCTCGACTCGGTCATCTCGGTCAACCACTATCCGATTGCAGAAATCGAAGAAATGACGTTAAAAACCAGGCAGATCGGACTGGGAATCATGGGGTTTGCAGATATGTGCATCAAACAACATATCCGTTATGGCACCAACGAATCCATCGACCTGGCCAAAGAGGTCATGACGGAAATTTATTCCGTCGCCAATGAGACTTCCATTGCGCTGGGAAAAGAAAAAGGGATGGCGCCGGCCTATGAAGAATATCCGATAGGGAATCCAAAAAGACGCAACGGTACCCTGACCACCGTTGCTCCTACGGGTACACTTTCTTTGATTGCAAACTGCTCATCGGGTTGTGAGCCGAATTTTGCCTTTAACTATACCAAAGCGTGCCTCGAAGATGAACATCTCGACATCGTGCCGGCCGTGGTCAAGGAGTGGGCGCAAAGAAAAAAGACCGGATCGTTGCCTGAATTTTTCGTTACCACAAAAGACATCTCCGTCGATGAACATATTATGGTTCAGGCGGCACTTCAGGCAAGCGGCGTGGATGCAGGTGTTTCAAAGACCATCAATGCCCCGTATGACACCGAAAAATCTGAAATTTCCAAAGCATTTTTCAAAGCGTGGGAAATGGGTTGCAAAGGTATTACGCTTTACAGGGAAGGCTCCCGCGTGGTTCAGGCCCTGACCTCCCGGAAGACTCCCGACCAGGCAAAACAAGCGCATACGTTGGCTCGGGGGGAACTCAAAAATCGGCCCAGGGCGACCACAGGCCCGAGCCTGAAAATGAAAACCGCCTGTGGCAAGCTTTATGTGGATCCCCACTTCGACGAAGACGGCGTTGTAGAAATTTTTATCAGAACCGTTGGCGGCGGCTGTGCGGCCAATACCAAGGCGCTGGGCATTCTTTTGTCTTACTGCCTCCGGGCCGGCGTGGCGCCCGACAAGATTATCGGTTCCATGAAATCGATCCATTGCCCGGCGTGTACCAAAGCCATATCTTCCGGCAAGGATGTTGAGGTGAACAGCTGCGCGGCCGGTATGGGGAAAGGGCTTGAAGTCGCCTTAACTTATTCGGATATGTATCGCGAAGTTGCAAAACGTATTGAAGATGCGGATATCCACTTTAATGACGACCATACAGGCAGCATAAAAAATATGGTGTGCCCGGATTGCGGTGCGGTGGTTCATCGGGCCGAAGGCTGTCTCCTCTGCTCCAATACGGAATGCGGGTGGACCCGGTGCTGATATGAAAATCCGAAAATTTCCAAATTTCCAAATCCAAATTTCCAATAAATTTCTATGACCAAAACGCAAAGCCTTTTCCGTTGACACGCAAATCGATTTTATTATAAGAAATAATCTCGCACATAACTCGCTCTCCCATAACATTTTATAAGTAACCGAATTCAAGCCCGGATATTTCACTGGTATTATCATATATAGAGAATAAACATGAATGATCATCCTTATGAAAAATCGTGTCCGTTCAATCTTTTAATTTCTTTTAATCATTGAGAGGTGTTGCAAAATGGCTAAAAAGTGGGTTTATCTCTTGGATGAGGTCGATGAAGTAGAAGCGTATGTAGGTGGTGATTGGGAAAACGTACGGGGACTGCTCGGCGGCAAAGGCGCCAATATGGCGGAAATGGTTCGAATCGGTATTCCGGTGCCACCGGGATTTACCGTCACAACCGAAGCCTGCAATGCGTATCTGGCTTCAGGCGGCGCTTTTCCTGAAGGCATGAGAGAACAAATGCTTGACGCTTTAAAAGCGATTGAAGAAACAACCGGGAAGAAATTCGGCGATCGGAAAAGTCCGTTGTTGGTTTCTTGTCGGAGCGGCGCCAAATTTTCCATGCCGGGCATGATGGATACGGTGCTCAATATCGGGTTGAACGACCAAACCGCACAAGGCATGATCGAGCTGACCGGTGATGAACGTTTTGTTTTCGATTCTTATCGCCGTTTGATCCAGATGTTCGGCAATGTCGTGATGGATGTTCCGGATGAGGCCTTTGAAGATGTCATTACCAAAGCCCGAATCAAGGCCGGCGTGGAAACCGACGCAGAATTGTCGGCCGATGACTGGAAGAAGATAACCGAGAAATTCAAATCCATTTTCAAACAACATGCCGGCCGGTATTTTCCTGCCGATCCGCATGAGCAGTTTTTTATGGCTACTGAAGCTGTTTTCAGGAGTTGGAACGGCAAGCGGGCGGTGGACTATCGCAATGCCGCCAAGATTTCCCATAACCTTGGGACGGCGGTGAATATCGTGACCATGGTTTTTGGGAACATGGGAAGTGATAGTGCTACCGGTGTGGCAATGACCCGGGACGGTTCCACAGGAGAAAATCGAATCGAAGGGGATTACCTGACCAACGCCCAGGGCGAAGATGTGGTCGCCGGTATCCGCTTAACCAAGAATATCGACGAACTCAAAGCCGAGATGCCGGAAGCCTATGGAGATTTTGAGACGATTTGCAATAAATTGGATGCGCATTATCGAGACATGCAGGACGTGGAGTTCACCATTGAAAAGGGCAAACTCTGGATGTTGCAGACGCGCGATGGAAAACGTACGGCCCATGCTGCGGTGCGAATTGCCGTTGAGATGGTGGAGGAAGAGTTGATCAGTCGTGAAGAGGCAGTGATGCGCATTAGCCCGGAACAGGTCGATTTTTTTCTGCATCCCCAGTTTGACAGAGATGCCGTAAAGGCGGTCAAAGCCAGAGGAGACCTGCTGGCCAGGGGGCTCAACGTTTCCCCTGGTGCGGCTTTCGGCGTTGTCGCGCTTGATGCGGATATCGCTGAGATATGGGCCAAGTCAGAAAACAAAAAAGTGATTATGGTCCGGCCTGAAACTCGGCCGGACGATGTGCACGGGATGCTGGCCGCTCAGGGCATTCTCACCAGTAGGGGCGGTCGCACCAGCCATGCGGCGCTGGTCGCCCGGCAATTCGGTAAACCGGCCGTGGTGGGCGTTTCCGAGATGAAAATCGATATGATCAAGCGACACATAGAAGTCAAAGGCAAGGTGATCAAGGAGGGGGACTGGATTTCCATCGATGGCACCATCGGTGAGGTGTATGCCGGGAAGGTTGAAACCATGGTACCGGACATCAAGGATCCGTGGCTGATGAAACTTCTTTCCTGGGCGGATGAATTTCGGAGACTCGGCGTGTGGACAAATGCGGATTATCCTGTCGATGCCCAGCGTGCAAGGGATTATGGCGCCGAAGGTATCGGCCTGTGCCGCACCGAGCATATGTTTTTCGAGGCTGAACGCCTCCCGTTTGTTCAGAAGATGATCATGACCGATCTGCCGAGTGAGCGGCGTGAGGCTCTCGAAGCGCTTCTGCCCTTTCAGCGGGAGGACTTTGCCGGCCTTTTTCGGGTCATGCATGGATTGCCGGTGATTATTCGGTTGATCGATCCCCCGCTTCACGAATTTTTGCCCAGCCACGTTGATTTGTTGCGGGATCTGTCGGATCATAAGATTCGCCTGCTAAACGCCGGCACACTCGAAGAAATCGACACGCTGCTGGAAAAGATTGAAAAAGAGGAGAACATCCTCAAGCGTGTGGAAAGTCTTCACGAGACAAACCCGATGCTGGGACTTCGCGGTGTTCGGCTGGGGATCCATATCCCGGAACTGACCGTTATGCAGGTCCGCGCCATATTCGAGGCCGCGTGCATGGTGGCGAAAGAAGGCATCGATGTGCATCCCGAAGTGATGATCCCGCTGACCAGCCACGTGAACGAGCTTAAAATTCAGCGGTCGGTGTTGGAAGCCGAGGCTAAAATAGTGATGGAAGAACAAGGCATCGAGCCGAATTATAAGTTCGGGACCATGATCGAGATTCCCCGTGCCGCCCTTACCTGCGATCAGATTGCGGAATATGCCGCCTTTATTTCATTTGGAACCAACGACCTGACCCAGACCACCTTCGGCATCTCCAGGGACGACGCCGAAGCCGGCTTCCTGATCGAGTATATGGAAAAAGAAATCCTGCCGGAGAACCCGTTTGCGATTATCGACCGGGATGGGGTCGGTTCGCTGATGGAAATTGCGGTTCAAAAAGGGCGGTCTGTAAGGCCCGATCTGGAATGCGGCATCTGCGGTGAACACGGCGGTGAACCGGAGTCGATTCAGTTGTGTCATGAACTGGGCTTGACATATGTATCGTGCTCGCCGTTCAGGATACCGGTGGCGCGCCTGGCCGCCGCACACGCAGCCTTGAGAGAGAAAAAAGAGACTGACTAATAATCAAATGAGATGTTCGACATAATGCTTACAAATAGAAATGTTACCGTAGCCTCTTGTCGAGTGCCTAAAGTTTGAAGTGATCTAAAGTGCCTAAAGTTGAAGTAGTGCTAACGCGCTGTCATAAAATTATAATTTGCTTAAAATTCCTTAACTTTAGATCACTTCAGCTCATTTTAGGCACTTGTAATTTTTTAGGTTTTTATTTAAAAGCGCCATGTTGTTATGATAACGACAACTTGATCTGTCAACCCCTCAGCGATTTGACCAAATCTCAAGGAGGACCTTATGGCACTTTATCTTGTTCAACACGGCATCAGTTTGCCCAAGGACATGGATCCCCGAAAAGGGCTTTCTCAAGAGGGAATCGCCGAAACCGAACGCATGGCTCAGGTGGCCAAGGGATATGGGATTCGCGTATCCAAAATTGCCCACAGCGGAAAGACCAGGGCCCGTCAGACCGCTGACATCTTTGAAGCGGCGTTTCAGCCTTCGGGAGGGATTCATGAGCGCAGCGGACTGAATCCTTTGGACGATGTAGCCGCCTTTGCAGACACCATCGACGATACGGAAGATATTATGCTGGTGGGACATCTCCCGTTCATGGAACGGCTCGCCGCTTATTTGATCACGGGATCTTTTGAAAAACCGGTCTTTAAATTTCAAAACAGCGGCATCGTCTGTCTGGACAAATATCCGGCCGCCGGATTCTGGATGATCAAATGGACATTGATGCCCCATATTGAATAAAACTCTTGGTTCAGAAGACCAAGCTTTGGTTATCCTCAGATAGGGGATTTGCTTTGCCTGCCCTGGCGCGCATGGCACATATTTTGATCCGACTTATGCCCCGTTACAAACATGACTTTTTTAGTACTGCGTGCCGGTGATCGGGCTGGGCCAGGGTTGAATGTTCACATTTTAGAAAATAGGAAATAGGAATTAGAAAATAGATGACTGCAACAAGAGGCATTGTTGATGATGGGAACCGAGGATTTTGACGATCTGTTTACACCCGGTGTATTGAAACGGTTATTTCCTGAAGACCGGTCCGACCGGTTTTTTGGCGCCCTTTACGGAGATGCCGAAGATGGCGCTTACGATATTGACCTCGAATATGGCGGCGCCCGGGGAAACCGGCTGGAATTTATGCTGCGTTTGACCCGGCGTCCCGGGAAATGTATTTCCTGCAGTCTCACGTACGGACTGCCCGAAGTCTTTTCCCGTCATCCGATCATCAATATTAACGGGTTGGTTCAAAACATCGACGCGATCCTGGACGGCAAGGTCCAGTGTGTCGGTTGGCAGCTTGGGTCTACCCGGGAAATCTCGAACGATGTCCACGCCATTCCCCTTGAAATCTTTTTGGAAAGATAAGCCTGGCTCATTCGGAGTCTTGGAAAGAGGAGATGTTTTCTTTAAAAGATATCATCGATATCGCTGTCCAAATCGAGCAAAACGGCGAACGTGTCTATCGAAATGCGGCCGGTATCATTAGCGATCCACCCCTGGAGTCTATGCTGAAGTGGCTTGCCGATGAAGAAGCCCGGCACATGAAATGGTTTGAAGCGTTGAAAACGACCGTCTCCGACGGCGGGGATTATCCTGAGCAGGAAAAAATGGGTAAGGAATTGCTCCAAAATGCCGTCGGTGCCCATAGTTTTACCTTAGAGGACGCTGATTTTTCAAGCATGGAAAAGATCGAAGAACTGATCAGAGTGGCCATTGAATTTGAAAAAGATACCGCCCTGTTTTATAAAATGCTCCAACCGCTGATCGAAGACCAAAAGACCCTGGATCAATTGCATGTCATTATTCAAGAAGAAGAGAATCATGTGAGACGGTTGAAAACGTTTTTGGAAAGTTAATCATGCCCGAATAAGGAATCTGTCTTTCCATTATCAGGCGACGGCTTCACTGTGGTGAAAACCGCCCTCCTTTTTAATTTGGATTTCAAAGCGCTTTTTCGGAAAACACCTCACGGAATAATTTTAAGAATTTGATATTGACATCAATTTGGTTATTGAGTTAACCTACCACAATGTATGAGTGGTCGGCTGAGAATTTGACATCAACACAGTTAAACAAGTAAAAAAAACGCGATCCTGATGCGATGGCTCAAAGTTCAATAGCGTCGTCATAATTTTTGTGTGTTATAACGAAAGCCAAAATGATAAAATCGCTTCATTAAAAAGTCATTTGGTCGAAATATGGAAGAGAGCCTTTTATGACGGTTGTTCGCAACATTTCCGGACAGATGTTGGTGAGGTTGTGTATTTAGATTGGATATCTATATGTTATAAAAAGGGAGTAGATCAGTATGCCAAAATTGAATTGTTGGGAATTTCATGGGTGTGGAAGAGCACCTGGCGGCGACAATGTGGGTGAATTCGGAATATGCCCGGCTGCGCTTGAAACGAGTATCGATGGTCTCAATCAAGGCGAGAAAGGCGGGCGCGCCTGCTGGGCGATTTCAGGAACATTTTGTGAAGGAAAAATACAGGATACGTTTGCAGATAAACATTCCGATTGCAGACGATGCAGTTTTTTCAAACTGGTTCAATTGCAGCAGGGGTGTAAATTGCAAGATACCAGGGAGATCCGCCGGACACTCATTTTAGCCGATTTGAAAAGTGAAGTAGGAAAAAAATACGAAGACCATTTAAACTTAGAAATTCGGCCTCTCAAAGGGCGGCAGGAAAATATGCCAAGAGTCAATTGTTGGGAGTTTACGGAATGCGGAAGAGAGCCTGGCGGTGAATTCGTAGATGAATTGGGAGTATGCCCGGCTGCGAAAGACCCGGCATTTGACGGCATTAATGAAGGCGAAAAAGGTGGGCGTGCCTGCTGGGCGGTTTCAGGGACCCTTTGTCTTGAAAGAGTGGAAGAAGGATTTTTATCGAAGCAGTGTGCCTGCGAACAGTGTGATTTTTATCAACGGGTACGATTGGAACAGGGGAATCATTTTTTGAACACCCGAAAAATCCGGCAGCAATATTTGCTTAAGGAAAAAGAGCTCCAATTGTGCAAGTATCCTGAAA
>JBAUWG010000252.1:0-3001 GCA_049583675.1 Desulfobacterales bacterium
GCCGTGGCCGGGCAGTTCGAAATAAGCGAGCCTTCCGCCGGATTTATCGGCGTCCGTCCATAACTCTTTTCCGGTGGTGCTGTATAATCTTAGATCATCTGAATCATTGAATGCCACGGCTGACTCAGACCCGTCATTCATGGCGTCTCCCAAGGCGAATCCCAGGACATTGGCGCGATTTGATCGCATAACCTGATCGGCGGATTCATAACGGGAGTTCTGCCAGACCAGTTCAACAATGGGCTTGTTCCAGGGGCTTTCCAATCCCTGTTTCTGACCCAGAAGAACATGCCCTCGCTTGGGGATATCGACGACCCGGTAGTACCAGTCGCTTTCCGGAACAATTTGGGTAAAGGTTTTTCCGTTAAACTCGATAACAAAGGACTTGACGAATTTCCGGTACGGATCCAGCGCGGAGACGAAAATTTCTGCAACGCCGTTTTTGTTGATGTCCGCCACATCCACGCCGATGAGATGATCCAATCCGCGGTTGGCGAGGGTGCCGATTTTAATAAAGCGTTTGTTTTCATACCGGTACGCTTCCAGCGTGTGATCCGTTATGAACACCGTCTCATTTTTGCCGTCCCCGTCAATGTCGCCGATGGCCACACCGGTGATATCCAGTTTAAAGTTCCTGCTTTTCCAGAATTGGACGCCTTGGCCGGATGCCATTTGGGTGGAGATAAAAGCCGAACCGGGTGCGCCCTTTGGGGCACTTTTCGTCTCTTCTTCGCTGAAGCCGCCGCTAAGCAGTTTATTGGGATTCGCCCGAAAATCCGGTTCGGTTTGAGCGGTCTTGGGCGCAGGCGCCTGGGGCGATGGCGGAACGCGGCGGGTCTCCATGACGCGGCCGAACTCTTTTTCATTGATGTCGGATGCAAAGAGGTTGATGCCGGGAATCACCTGATCCATTCCCTGGCTTTGGTTGAAAAATGTCAGGGGCTGCTTTTTACCGGTGACATCCACCATCTTGGCGTCGATGCTGACGCTGTTGCCGAAAACCGTCAGGCTGCCGAAAAGCACGTAATCGGCGCCCAGTTTTTTCCCCAGCATTCGCGCTTTGCTCACATCCATGGTGCCGGCAATGGTTGCAGCCGCCGTCTTGACAACCTGCCGGTTGATGATTTCAACCTTGTTTTCCCAATAAAGGCGGGACGAGAGCATATCCACGATGCCGTTTTTTAAATATGAAAGATCTTTTTCCGCATTGACCTTAAACGGGACAATCGCCACCTGAAGCGGTTTGGCCAATGCATTGCCAGTGTTAAAAAATATTAATACGAAAATTAAGATAAGGGTCCATCCGATGGCAATTTTGTTGTATGAGGTTTTCAAAAAAATCTCCTTCGTTTGTATCGTTACTTTTTTATATTATTTATCACGAAAGCACGAAAGGACGAAAACACGAAATTGGAAAATCTAATTGACTACCCTTCTTATTTCTAATGTGGGTTTTGCAAAGTTGAACAATAATCCTACTTTCAAACCGGTTGCTTTAAGATAGGAGCGCAATTGAGCAAAATGGACATCCATAAGCTCTTTAACGGCTTCCAATTCTATAATAATCTTGTTTTCGATAAGCAAATCAAGACGATGAATACCGACTACCACTCCCAGGTACTTGACTTTGATTTCTTTTTGAGCAACATAATTAAACTCGTGTTCCTTAAATTCAACCTTTAATGCTTCTTCATAAATGCTCTCTAAAAACCCGGGTCCCAGTTCCCTATGAACTTCAATTGCAGCTCCGATGATTTTTCTGCTTAATTTTCCAAAATTGTGCTTCCCTAAATGGGCCATATCCGATTCGATGTCGATTATATTGAAGCTATCATTATTCATTCCCATTTCCCAATTGTATTTTTTCGTGTTTTCGTGATAATATTTTTAAATGTCCTATTTGTTTTTAAGCACAGCTTTCAATATCTCGTTCACCATCCTGGGATTGGCTTTTCCCTTGGTCTCCTTCATGACCTGGCCCACGAAAAAGCCGAAAAGTTTGGTCTTGCCGTTTTTATAGTCCGTCACTTCTACGAGGCACTGCTGGAGCACTTTTTCTACGATTCCTTTAATGGCGGTTTCATCGGTCATTTGAACCAGCCCTTTTTCCGCCACAATCTCTTTGGGGGCTTTTCCGGTTCGGGCCATTTCATCGAACACGGTTTTGGCCATTTTACTGCTGATGGTTTTATCATCCATCAGGAGAAGAAGCCGGGCAAGATCCTTCGAAGAAATCGGCGACTCGGCAATGGATTTGTTTTGGGCGTTCAGCAGTCCCATCAGGGATCCCATCACCCAATTGCTGACCTGTTTGGCGTTTGGATAATCCGCTAAACAGGTTTCAAAATAATCGGCCAACTCACGACTCGATGTGAGAATACCGGCATCATAGGCCGGAAGATGATATTTTTCCATAAACCGAAGTTTTTTTTCATCCGGAAGCTCGGGAATATCCCTTTGAATCGCGTCGATCCAGTCGTCGTCGATGGTCAGGGGCAACAGGTCGGGGTCCGGGAAATAGCGATAGTCATGAGCTTCTTCTTTGCCCCGCATGGAGGTGGATCTATCTTTGTCCGGATCCCACAGCCTCGTTTCCTGAATGACCTGGCCGCCGTCTTCCAAAACTTCTATTTGTCTGGCAATCTCAAATGAAAGCGCTTTTTCGACATGTTTGAAAGAATTCAAATTTTTCAATTCAGTCCTTATCCCGAAAGCCTCGGAACCTTTAGGCCGGACAGATATGTTTGCATCACACCGAAAACTCCCTTCCTCCATATTGCCGTCGCTGATGTCGAGATAGCGGACAAGGGCCCTGAGGTGTCGAAGATAGATCCCGGCTTCTTCAGGGGACCGGATATCCGGTTCACTCACGATCTCGATTAAGGGAACGCCGGTTCTATTAAAATCGACCATGCTCAAGGGACGATCCGGGTCATGGATCAATTTGCCGGCATCTTCTTCCATATGTATCCGTGTAATGCCGATCCGCTTTTGATCGCCG
>JBAUWG010000253.1:0-7789 GCA_049583675.1 Desulfobacterales bacterium
TCCCACCCTTGACGAGATCCGGAAAAGATTTGAGATAAATTTTTCTTGCCTCGATGAAAAATACAAGTCGATTCAGGATGCAGCGGGCTATCCTGTCAAACTCAGCCGCCGCCTTGAAAAACTTCAGGAATAATGCGGCTGTCCCGTTATTTTTTAAAAAAAGAATTAAAAATTGATTTTTATATTCGGATTCGGTAAGAAATTAAATAGTGGACTAACACGGAGCGCCGTGAAGAAACGAAAGAGATCAACAAGAGACTTTCCCAAAAGCGACCTACCAGGCAAATCATTAATTTTACCAAGAAAGGAGGAAGTATATGAAAAAAGGCATTCTGAGTTTATTTGTGGTTGTGAGTTGTATAGTGCTGTTTGCTTTTTCAACCATGGCGGCCGAGCCCATCAAGATCGGCTGCCTGGTATCAACAACCGGCGATTTGGCGGCGTATGGCCCTCCCGTTAACAATGGCGCCTTGCTGGCTGCTGAGGACATCAATGCCGCCGGCGGCGTTTTGGGCCGCAAGATTGAAATCATCTTAAGGGACACGCAAACCAACCCCACCGCCGCCGTCGATGCGGCTAAAAAGCTTGTGGATATCGATAAAGTCGTGGCGATTACGGGAGCCCTTTCCTCAGGGGTCACCATTCCGGTGGCGACATCGGTTTCCATCCCCAGCAAAGTGGTGCAAATCTCTCCGGCGTCGACTTCCGAAAAGATTAGCACGCTGGATGACAACGATTATATTTTCCGAACCGTGCCCATGGATGCGCTCCAGGCGCCGGCACTCGCACAGGTTTTGTCCAAGGACAAGCATTATAAAAAAGTTTCCATTGTCTATGTCAATAATGATTACGGAGAAGGACTGGCCAAGGGGTTGAAGGCTGCTTTTGAAAAAACGGGAGGCCAGGTAACCGCTTTGGTTCCTTATAACAAGCAGCAGGCATCTTACAGGGGTGAAGCACAAAAGGCGATTGACGGAAATCCGCAGGCAGTGGTCATGATTGCGTATCCTCAATTCGGGGCTGTGATCATGCGCCAGATTGTCGAGCTGGGATTCAAAGGCGGCTTTGCCTATGCAGACGGTATGAAAGCCCCTGAGATCGCCAAAAATGTGGGGGATAAGTATGTGGAAAACACCTATGGCACCGCACCCGGCAATCCCAATAAGAAAATGTCCACATGGTTTATGAATCACTACAAAGCCAAATTCAAGGAAATGCCGCCCAAACCGTATATCGATACCGAATATGATGCGGTTGTTTTAATCGCATTGGCCATCGCCAAGGGTGGCGCGGCCACCCCCGCAGCGGTGCATAAAAATCTTCGCGCTGTTGCGGGCCCTCCGGGCGTTAAGGTGGATGCACGTCACCTGAAAAAGGCATTTAAACTGATCAAGGAAGGGAAAAACATCAATTACGAAGGCGTTTCCGGAAGCTGTAATTTTGATAAATATGGTGATGTTCCCGGAAGTTATGAAGTGTGGAAGTTTACCAATGGAAAAATTAAAACCGTCAACTATATTACTGTCGGTATGTAACCCATCACCTTTAAACTGAAAAGGCCGCCTCCAACCCGGAGGCGGCCTTTTTATTCTGAATTTTGGTCATTGGGATTTGCCCGACCTGTTAAACAAATCGAAGATTTAATGCGAAGCATTATTTAACAGGTTAAAATGTTTGGGTTTTTGTATTTGGAATTTCAAAAAATAACTATCAATCACGCTGATAGGCGGAACAAATCCCCTCAGGGGATAACCAAGACCGAGCCCTCTGGACTCGGATTCTTTACTTTTTCTATTCTTGTTTTTTGGCCGCGCTCATCACGGTCTTTTCACCAAGGATGCCCTGGGGCCGGACCAGCAGAATGACCTCCAGAAATATGGCGATGGCAATGACCCTGAAGGCGCCCGCCTTTACGGCGTAATCCACCGGCACCACATTGGAAATCAGATCGGTGAGGGACCACACTCCCCAGATGACCAGTGCGCCGAGAAGCGCGCCTTTGTTGCTGCCGCTTCCGCCGGCGATGAGCATCACCCAGACCAAAAAAGTGCCGCTCATGGGAACAAATGCTTCGGGACTGATAAACTGGATGAAATGCGCGTATAAGGAACCGGCCAATCCCATAATCATGGATCCGAGAACCAGAGATTCCATCTTGTATCGAATAATGTTTTTACCCATGGCTTGGGTGACGGTTTCGTCTTCACCAATGGCCTTTAACACCCTTCCCCAGGGCGATTTCAAGGCTTTCTCGATGGCCAGGTATACACCGATCACAAACACCAGCATCATCAACAGATAAAACAGGTTATAATTGAAAGTGATATAGTGTTGAAAGGGTCTGGGAATGCCGCTGACCCCGCGGACCCCGTTGGCCAGCCAGGCTTCATTATTGAAAAAGAGGCGGATGGTTTCGGCAATGCCGATGGTGGCAATGGCCAGGTAATCTTCTTTCAGCTTCAACGTGGGGATACCGATGAGAAAGGCGATGAAGCCGCTCAGCAACACCGCAATCACTAAAGCGGCGAGAAACGGCATATTAAATCCGCCGATCCGGTCCGGTGCGGGCGGTGTTGTCAAAATGGCGGAGGTATAGGCGCCCACTGCAAAAAAACCGGCGATGCCGATATTGAACAATTTGGTGTAACCCCACTGGATATTCAGTCCCAGACTCAACAGACCGTAAATGGAGACAATCACCAGAAAAAATACAAGATAAGAGAATATGCCGCTTAAATCCATCGTTTGGAACCTCCGAAAATGCCTTGGGGGCGGATTAATAAAACGAGGATCATGATGATAAAGGCCACGGCCGGTTTGTAAGCCGTGGAGATAAATCCCGTTGAAACCTCCTGCGCAACGCCGATGATCAAGCCGCCGACCATGGCGCCGTAAGGCTGCCCGATGCCGCCCAGAATCGCTGCGGCAAACAGCGGCAGCAGCAGCTCCCACCCCATGGGAGGCCGAAGACCGTTTTCCACGCCCAGCATAATGCCGCCGAACACGGCCAGCGCCGTCCCAACACTCCACGTCCAAATAATGACGCGTTGGGTATCGATCCCCACCACTTCAGCCAAATCCATATTATCCGATGCCGCCCGCATGGCTTTACCGATCCTCGTCTTCTTTAAAAACAGATGCACCAGGACAATGAGCACCGCGGTAACGATAATGATCGTGATTTCATAACTGTTCAGCCGTATCCCAGGAAGTACTGGAAACGCCAGGTGGATTTCGCGCGTATAGTACGTCAGATCGGGGCCCCAGAAGAGTAATATGATGTTGCGCAAAAAAAGCGCCACGCCCACCGAGGAAATGAGAAGGATAATCGGACCGGTTGAGCGAAAGAATCGATAGAGAAAACGATCGATGAAGATGGCAACGGCAATGGACACCGCGATGGCCAGGACCACGGCGATGGGGAAAGGCAGCTGCAGGTTGAAAAAGAGCAGCGCCAGGTAGGCGCCCAGGCTCATGGTGTCGCCGTGAGCAAAATTGGCAAATTTTAAAATACCGTAAACCATTGTCAGACCGATGGCCCCAAGGGCGATAATGGAACCGAAAATAATTCCGTTTGCAATCAATTGTAGCATAATCAGGACCGTCTCCTAAGTACTTCCCAGATAAAGCCGCCCGACCTCCGGATTCACCAGCAGGGCCTCACCCGTATCTTCATATCGATTTCTTCCCATGACCAGGACATACCCGCGATCAGACATTCCCAGGGCTTTCTTGGCATTTTGTTCGACCATGAGAATGGCCACGCCGCTTTGTCTGATTTGCATGACCTTGTCAAAGATTTCATCCCGAACCAGGGGAGCCAATCCCGCGGAAGGCTCATCCAGTAAGAGAAGCCGGGGTTCCAGCATCAGGGCCCGGCCCAGAGCCAGCATTTGGCGCCCTCCTCCGGAAAGCGTACCCGATACGCTTTTTCGCTTGTCGGCGATAAACGGGAACAGTTCAAACACCCTGTCCATGGCGGGAGCGATATTATCATTTTTGATAAAGGCCCCCATTTGGAGATTTTCTTCAACGGTGAGTGACGGGAATACATTTTTCTCCTGGGGCACATAACTCATACCCAGCTTCACCAACTGGTTGGGGCGCATACCGGCAATGGATCGACCGTCGAAAGCAACGGAACCCTGTTTGACGCCGATCAATCCGAAAATGGATTTCATCAAAGTGGATTTGCCGGCGCCGTTGGGACCGATGATCGATACAATTTCGTTATCGGAGCAATGGATGGATACGCCGTTGAGTATCATGACCTCACTATATCCGCTAACCAGATCTTTAACTTCTAAAATTGCCATTATCAATCACCCAGGTAGGCGTTTATCACCCGTTCGTCGTTTCTGATGTTTTGAGGGGTTCCTTGGGTTAGAATGGAACCGGCATTCATAACGATAATGGGATCGCAGATCGTCATGACCAATTCCATGTTGTGTTCCACGATCAGGAAGGTTTTTCCCTGGTTGTTTAATTGATGGATATAACCGATCAGTTTGTTCATCAGCGTTGGGTTGACGCCGGCACCCGGTTCATCCAGCAGGATAATATCCGGATCGGCCATCATGGTTCTGGCAATTTCCAGGAGCCGTTTTTGTCCGGTGGAAATATTCCCGGCATATTCGTCCTTCAGATGGTGAAGCTCAACAAATCTCAGGGTTTCGAGGGCGCGTTCTTTGACCTTTTTTTCTTGAGCGCGAACCCGCCACGGTCGAAACCAGGCATTCCATATCAGCTCTCCTTCCTGCCGGCCGGGGACCAGCATCAAATTTTCCAGCAGCGTCATCTTTTCCAGCTCCCTGGAAATCTGGAAGGTGCGTATCAGGCCTTTATGAAAAATTCTATCGGGGCGGAGACCATCGATACGATCCCCTTTCAGAAATACTTTTCCCTTATCGGGCTTATGAAAGCCGCTGATGAGATTAAACAAGGTGGTTTTGCCGGCACCGTTGGGACCTATTAGGGCTGTTATCGTCCCATTTGTGACATTCAGCGAGCATTGGTTGACCGCCAACATTTTTCCAAATGATTTACAAACCGCTTCCACTTTTAACAGGTTGGTAGAATTTTCCTTTTCTGCATCCATTTTCAATGCCTTTATGCCGCCGCATCTTTAACCGGGAACACTAAAAAAATGCAATTTCCGGCAAGTGCTGTTCTCAGCCGGAAGAAAAACCTTTAATTATGCCAGCTTGAAATATAACAAACCCCCCATTGGCAATCAAGCGAAATAAACAATATCATAAAATCACTTTGATTTGCTAGTGATGCGCAGGAACTGGACTTTTTTTCTGTTCCAAATTTTTCTTGCCGTTTGGATAAGATGTTAGTATTGAAACAATATAACATTTTGTAAATTTGAGTCATCGGTCCTTGCGTTCAATTCAGGTCTGCGAAATCTAAAACTTTCAGGATACCCCGTTATTGTGAAAAAAAAAGTAGGGATTGTCGTCAAAGAGGACGCCGAGGCCAAAAAGAAAGCCGACCAACTTGAACATTGGCTCCGGTCAAACCATATCGATATTGTCGCTAAAGAAAATCTGCCGCCGGGGCGCAGGATTGCGGACAAGGATAAAACCTGTGCACCGTCTGACCTGTTTTGTGTTTTTGTGCTTGGCGGAGACGGAACCTTTCTGAGCGCGGTCCGTTGGATCGGCGATCAGCATATACCGATTCTCGGCATCAAGTTCGGTGAAGTGGGATTTTTGGCGGAAACCGTGGAAGAGAATCTTTTTTCGGCGGTCGAGGCCGTGTTGAATGAGCAGTTTGTTACAGAAGAACGGATGCGTCTTCTGGTTTTCGTTACGCTGAAAGACAAAGAAATCGCCTGCGAAACCGTGTTGAACGACATTGTCATCAACAAGGGCGCCTTGGCCAGACTGGCCCATATCGACACCTATATCGACGATCACTATTTGACCACCTACAGTGCAGACGGGCTCATCGTTGCAACGCCCACCGGATCTACCGCCTACTCCCTTGCTGCCGGCGGCCCCGTGATTCATCCGGCGGTACCCGCCATCCTCATGACGCCGATATGTCCGTTTACATTGACCAACCGTCCGTTGATCGTTCCGGACTCCGCCGCCATCCGAATCAGCCTGGGAAAAAAATCCTCGGATATCATACTGACCTTCGACGGCCAGGCCGGGCTTGAGATTACCGAAGACCATACCATCATTATCAAAAAAGCGCCCTGTCCGGTATCCATGATTACCTTGCCGGATCAGCATTATTTCGATGTTCTCAAGGCCAAGCTAAGGTGGAGTGGAGGGCGTACTTAGCCGACTATTCGGAATAATGACGTATCCTGTCAAAATATTCGGTGCGGCAGGTGTTTTCAATTTGGATAAGATTTTTAAAGGGAATGTTGAAATCGCTTTTTCCGGTGGTAAACACGCCGTGGCCGTAAACGATGACCCCCGAATGGTCCCCTATGGCCTGGGGGACGGTATTGCAGATGGCATTCGCACCTGACCCCACCTCTCCGGATACGATGGGAATACCGCATACGAATCGTTCATGAGGGCATTTCACATGACACTTGCCGCGACATATGCAGTTTTCGATGTCACAGTCCATGGACAAAATCACTGAAAACTTGGGGTGTCCGTGAAGGATGGCCTTGCTGCCGGTGTGCGCCACAATTTTTAAATGGGTCGGGAGTTCACTGGAAGCGGTGATAGGGACGCCGGAAGACCCGTCCAGCGGGCACGGATCGATGGCGTCTTTCAGTCGATCAAGGCTGCTGCCGGTTTGACTGATAAAAAGGGTTTGGCCATGGCGAAACGAGATGTTTCCGAAATAGGAATCGACCAGACGATGTTCAACGACGAACCGCCCGGCCTCCTGAATCGCTTCGTAAATTTGATTTTTTGATCCAAACGGCCCTTTGGACAGAGAACCATTGAACGAAACCGGCGCATCGAGTTTTTGTATTACCCGATCAAAGACCTGCCGGCATTTGTTATCCACCAGCCTTTTTTTTGTCAGAAAAAGAAAGTCCACAAAGAATTTTACAAAACCGGCAAAACAGACGGAGGAAAACGTTAGATAGGCCTGTTCAAGACCGACCATGCCGTGAGTGATAATCCCGTGCCCGGGGACAATGGCGCATTTTCGCGCTTTTAACAGCGGCACAACCGCGTCGGGCGACAGTTCGAAGGCCACCGGCAGATCATGGAGGAATAGTCTGGTTTCACAATCATTGGGGGTGATGGTGCCATTGGATATTTGTGCCAGGTAATCGATCATGCTGCCATACGGCTCGGCCGGCCGTGAAAAAATAAGGGCTTTGATACCCAGTTGTTTGAATATCATTTCCAGCGTGGAAATTTCACTGCCGGTTCTGTTCCATTCGATATGAGCGTCCAGGCAGCCCATAAACGGTGCATCCGGATCCACAAGACCGCTGTTAATCAGCTTATTTTCGACAATTCGAAACATTGGATATATGGTCGATGGGCGCCGGCCCTAAATCCGATGCGATTGCCGGCACCGGCATCCCATTTTTGTTGAGTTTTTTTGCCATGTCAATCGGATCGCGCCGTCAAAAAGGTTACGAAATCATTTTAGATAAACGGCAACTTGGAGTCAAGGATGAAAGGAAGGCTTTTCGTATTCATCTTGACATATCGTGTTTTTAAACTTAATTTTCGGTTTTTAAAACGATTTTTTTTCACCGGGAGCATTGATGAGTCCAAAATATCTGCAACACTTGAAGACATGGTTTGAGATGTATGTCTCCGGTTTCTACACGGATGATCCCATGCATAAC
>JBAUWG010000254.1:0-7823 GCA_049583675.1 Desulfobacterales bacterium
GGTATCGAGGGTGTCCTTACCTGGACGGTTAACGGCACGCCCATCGAGGTGGGTCCAGGGCAGGCGCTGTGTATCCCCCGAGGTGCGGTTCACCGTTTCGATAATTTTGGCAGCGAGGGTGTAAAACAGCTTGTCATCATATCCCCCTGCGATAATGGGCCCCGCGTACTTCCGTGAAGCTGCCGAAGTAATCGGTGCTGCCAAGGGCGGCCCGCCCGATCCTGCGAAGATGATGAACGTCTTCCGGCGTCATGGCATGACGATAGCCACGCCCTCGCATGCCAATTAGCAAGCTACTGGTATGGTTTCGCCTTGAAATGGGTAGAAACGGTTTATGCGTCTTTTTAAAAAGTGTCCCATTAAAGATCAGTGCGAAAAAAAAATTACATAAGGATATTTTAATATGTCAATCACATCTTCTTCACACCCATCGGGTTGGCGTATCCTCGGATTCGGCAAACACCCGGAGATTGCGGCCGCCGTTCAAGAGAAACTCCGTTCGCTTGGGTTCCAGGCGACCACCTTCGTACTCACGAATGATGAAGCTGGGGAGGCACGGCTGGCCTCGGAACTGAAACAGGCAGAGTATGATGGCGTGGCCATCGGCGGCTACATCAACGGACAGGACGCCGTGAATTTTCCTGCCACGGTAGAGACCACTGTCTGGTTCAATCGCGTTCTCAACATCATCCACACCAACGCGCCGCGCACGAAGATCATCCTCGTGCGTGGTCCGGAGGACGCTGTGCCGGCAATCGAAAGAGTTCTCGGGAAAAACCTGCCGTAATGAAATGACTAAATATAAAATTATTAATAGAGGATCTTTAATAATAATGACAGCAACTATGCTAATGGCCTTCATCCTTGGATGTTCAGAGTCTATGAATCTGGCTCCAACGGCAGGGACTTATGATGGACACAGATGGCTTTCCTGGAGCCAATGGTGACGAAAGCTTTCCTTGAGACGAAGCCGAATACTAAGGATCGCATCAAACTTCCAAAAGCTTACGCCAAAAATGGATACTGTCCCACTGCTTATTCTGTCAGGTACGACGCAACCCAACGGGAGTTCGAGATATCTCTTGATAATTTGATTTACAAATAGATTTCGTTTGTCATTGAGTAATAGCTATACAATCACGAGCCTTTTAATGCACTTTTAAGAGAAGGAGGAAACAATGGCCGACAAAAAAATTATTGCGGTAGTGGGTGCGACTGGCGCCCAAGGTGGCGGCCTCGTCCGCGCTATCTTGAACGATCCGCGTGGCGGATTCACCGTCCGCGCAATAACCAGGGACACCGAATCTGACAAGGCGAGAAAGCTGGCACAACTCGGCGCTGATTTGGTAGCTGCCGACATCGACGACGAGGCAAGCTTAAGAAAGGCGTTCGAAGGTGTCCAAGGTGTTTTCTGCGTTACCTTCTTCTGGGAACACTTCTCACCCGAGAAGGAGATTGCCCAGGTACACAACATGGCTAGGGCGGCCAAGGCAGCTGGCGTCAAGCATGTTATCTGGTCCACGCTTGAGGACACACGACAGTGGGTGCCGCTCTCCGACAGTCGGATGCCCACGCTTAAGGGCAAGTACAAAGTTCCGCACTTTGATGGCAAGGGTGAAGCGAACAAGCTGTTCACCGATCATGGCGTTCCGACGACCTTCATGCTGGTCACTTTCTACTGGGACAACCTGATATTTTTCGGCATGGGACCCAAGAAAGGCCCGGACGGCAGGCTTGCTATCACGTTTCCGATGGGCGACAAGAAACTGCCCGGCATTGCCGCTGAGGATATCGGCAAGTGCGCATACGGCATTTTCAAGAAGGGAGATGAGTTCATCGGCAAGACCGTGGGTGTGGCTGGTGAGCACCTAACCGGCGCGCAGATGGCTGCCTCGCTCACGCAGGCCCTTGGGCAGGAGGTGAGCTATAATGATGTGCATCCAGAGGTTTATCGCGCCCTCGACTTTCCAGGTGCGGATGACCTCGGTAACATGTTCCAGTTTAAGCGCGACTTTCAGGAGGTGTTCTGCGGTGCGCGAAACGTTGATTTTTCTCGTTCGCTCAATCCCGAGTTGCAAACCTTTAAAGAGTGGCTCGTCAAAAACAAGGACCGTATTTCAATCGAATAGAAGAAAATGAGCTGAGCCCCTTCTTTGGAGAAAGGTACATAACCCAATTCATCAATAATGAGCAGTCCATAACCGGCATAGCGCTTTACAGCGCGAGCCAGAAGTTTTTCATCCCGGGCTTCGATCAGCTCATTGACAAGGCCGCATCCGGTGACAAAACGCGTCCTGATACCATGCTTGCAGGCCTCCATGCCAAGTCCCGTGGCTGGATGAGGCCAAAGGCCGTGGGCTGAATCTGTTGTTTGCATTGCTTCAAGCGCGTCGATACCGTATTGGGTTTGAAAACGGCTATGGATTGTGCCTCAAGCATCTCTCCGACGCTCTCGACATGCAGCCTTCAAATGAAATCAGCAGATTTTTAATTAAAGTTGAATCCGCCAAGTTGGCGCTTTTAGAGTGGGAGCTCGAAGAGAACCTGAAAAAAACGGCACGGACGGCCCGCCCTGAAATCAAAGGAAGAGAACAATCAGCCTGGTACCGAGCCTTCGCAAGATTTTCCGGCTTGCCGATACCTGAATAAAAAAACTGTAATGACCATGCCGCTATAATATCTTGCTCAGGAAATCCTGGGTGCGCTTTTCCCTGGGGTTGTTGAACACCTCCATCGGCGGCCCCTGTTCGACGATGAGACCGTCATCCATAAAAATCACCCGATGTCCAACCTCCCGGGCAAAACCCATTTCGTGGGTAACGACGAGCATGGTCATTTGGCTCTTGGCCAGGTCCTTCATAACGGTCAAAACCTCGCCCACCATCTCCGGATCCAGAGCGCTGGTGGGTTCATCAAACAGCATCACGATGGGATTCATGGCCAGAGCTCGGGCAATGGCAACGCGCTGCTGTTGTCCGCCCGATAACTGGTCGGGATAGGCATCGGCCTTGTCATGCAGCCCTACCCGGTCGAGCAGCTTAAATGCGCGCCGGTGAGCCTCCGCCTTCTTCATCTTTAAGACTTTGATCGGCCCGATGGAAATATTTTGTAGCGTTGTCAAATGGTGAAACAGGTTGAAATGCTGAAAAACCATACCCACTCCTTTTCTGATATGATACAGGTTGGTCTTGCTGTGAGTTATCTCAACGTTGTTAACGAAGATTTCACCACTTGTAACCGTTTCCAGCCCATTGATCAACCGAATGAAAGTGGTTTTGCCCGATCCCGAAGCACCTATGATGACGACCACCTATCCCCGTTTGACATTCATGGATATATCTTTGAGGACAACATGGTTGCCGAAAGCCTTGGAGATGTTCTTGGCAATAATCATATCTTTGTTATCGTCTGGCAATTTGATACTTCCTTTCTAAATATCCGGACAACGCCGTCAAACTCAGGATTATGGCCAGATAAATGAAGGCCACGGCGGTCCAAATCTGCAGTGAGGAAAAGGTGGTCGAAATGATGATTTGCCCCTGCCGGGTCAGCTCATTTATGGAAATGACCGACAGCAGGGAGGTGTCCTTGATGGTTTGGATGAACTGGTTGACCAGGGGCGGTATCATGCGTTTGAAGGCCTGAGGCAAGATGATGTAGCGCATGGTCTGATAAGTGTTCATGCCTATGCTCAGAGCTGCCTCGGTTTGGCCCCTTTGGATGGAGAGAATCCCGGCGCGGATGATTTCGGTAATGTAGGCGCCTTCGTTGAGGGTAAGAGCAATGATGCCGGCTACGGGAGTAAAATAGGGATCAAACCACTGATGAAGTGGCAGAATCATCGGAAGTGCAAAGTAGACATAGAAAATCTCGACAATGAGGGGCAAGCCTCTGAATATGTGTACATAGGTTTCGCCTATCTTGCGAAAAACCCTGGAATGGGACAGTTTACACAAGGCAAAGAAGAGACCCACCACCGTTGCCAAAAGGATGGTAGCGAGGGAATAGTAGAGAGTCAGTTTGGCGCCATAAATGAGTTCAGGCAGTGAATCGCGTATAATGCCATAAAAATCCATTGAATTAGCCTATGATTGAAGTGGATCCATGAGTCGTGTCTAGGCCCGTCTTTGGATTCCCTATTCCGTAGGCACGAGGTGGCTGTCCGAGAATGGTTTTGGGGTGCGTTTTCATCATTCCGACGGAAGCCACAAACAGGGGCGATGAATCAATCGCCACTGTTTGCGACGCTATGACGTTTGTGCACAGTTCTCGGAAAGGCTCCTGGTGCCCTCTGGCAAGGAGAGCACCCGGAGGTTCAATGTTGTTGATTTAAACCAACCGTATTGACCCCAGGAGTCGGTCCGGAGGCTGCCTTGCGCTCCCTGAGAACGCATTGCGGTCGGGTGAGAAATCTGGGGCATGAATCAGGGTTTGAGGAGCCGAACGGCCCCTCTGTCTTTATTTTTCGATTTTGACCAGGCCGTGTTCATCCTGTCCAAAATAGTGTTTGTATAGTTTGGCATATTCGCCGCTCTTGTAGACTTTAAAGAGACCGTCATTGACTTTCTTCAACAGCCAGGGATCTTTCTTGGTTACAGCAAACCCGTAATCTTCACCGGTCAGCAGCTTGCCCACCACGTGCACATTGGGATGGGTCTTGGCGTAGTTCAGGTTGACCGGGTTGTCGAAAACGACTGCATCGGCGCCACCGTTTTGCATCTGATTATAGGCATCGTCAATATTGGTGAATCTTTGAACTTTAACGCCAGCTTGCTTGGACATCATGAGGTCGGAGGTGGTGCCCAGTTTGACGGCGACGGTTTTGCCATTCAGGTTCTCCAGGGAGTGAATCGGGCTATTTTTTTTCACCAGTATCGACAAACCGGAATGATAGTAAGGATGTGAAAAATTGACTACTTTTGCTCGTTGATCGGTAATGGTAATACCGGCTACGGCGACATCGATGGTGCCGGTTTGCAGTGCGGGTATCAGACCTTGAAAATCCATGGTGCTCAGTTTGATTTTCAGGCCTTCCTTTTTGGCTATGGCGTGGATGAGATCGATATCGAATCCGGTCACTTTGCCGTGTTCTTCCATTTCAAAAGGAGGAAAAGTCGTATCGGCACCGACGCTAATCACCTTCTTGGGTGAATTCTTTGCCAGACTGACACTAGGAATGCTCAGCACAAATCCCATACAAAGAGCGATAAGCGCTATAAAAGATTTTTTCATTGTAATTACCTCCACGAAGGTTTCGGGTTCCAGGCGGTGACGGGAACGTGCTGCTCAAATCACTCGTCCGGCAAACCAAACAGTTGGTTGATAAGAATTCCCTTTTGGGAACAAAATCAGGGAAAAAATAAGGTGGTGTGATGCAAAAGGGTGTACCCCAATATTTAGTACGATCAGGCAATCACATCAATTATCCTAATAAAAACTCGGCTATAAAAAAAATATGAACACTAATACGCACTATGTCAAGGGAGGATTCTTGATATTGGGAATGAAGGATGTCAAATCTTGAATAGTCAAGGGATTGGGGACCTCATTACAGTTCATGACAACCTCCTTTTAGCTTTTATTATGTTGAGTTTTCCCAACTCTATGCTATCAGGAGGTTGTTTTTTTGCAAGGCGATAATTACTTTTCTTTATACTACTCGTGGCAGTATATTCTTTTGTTATTTCAATACATAACTTTCGTGCAGATAATGCATGAATAAAACACGCCGTGCATGGCGCCCCATAGAACAACATTGTTTTTCTGGTCTTCCGTTGCGCTGATCCCGACCCCTGTCAAAGTCAGTTTAGAGAGGTCTTTATGTGCGGCAGATTTGTCGGATATCGAAGTTTTCATGAACTCAAAACAGCCTTCCCCATCGACAAGGCTGTTTGCGACGTAACGGAGAACTATCATATCGCGCCTTCCAGTATAATACCTTTACCGGGATTTTAAATGCTTCGGAAATAACCGAAAAGAGGTAATGCATGGTTAAATCATCAGAAGTATTTGAAAAAAATTATCAGAATTATTGTGCTCAAATCGCAAAAATCGATTTTGAGCCAATTAAAGATAAATTGGATATTATCCATGAAGGCGACAGGATGTTTATCCCTTTTTTAAATAACAGATATTTGGTTTCAAATAATGGAATTTTCGATGAATCAGGAAAACATCGGGGTCTTGATTCTTGACAGTTTTTTAATGTAATGTGAAGAATGAAGATCTGACCCCTGTGCTGTTCAAATCAGGATGTAACTATATGCTTTTACATAATCTTTTAAACCACAAACAGTAAATATAGGGAAGTCTTTTTTGAAGGTTTTCGCTACTATTTTTAATGGTTGTGACTTGTTGGACAGGCACTAATGTATCTTTTAAATTAACCTGCAAAATACAAATTGACAAATTCTTTTGAATTTCCTATGGTTATCTAAAACTCATTATTGCCACAGCTTGCTTCAATAAGGAGAATCTATGAAAACTCGACAATCGTTGAAACATTCGATCAGCCGCGCGCTCGGCTTGGGCGCGGCCCTGGTCCTGGCCGCCGCCGTTACCGCCACCAGCGTAAGCGCCGCCGGTCTGCCGGCGAAATACAAGGACAAGGGCGTGCTCACCGTGGCCAGCGACGCCAGCTATGCTCCGATGGAATTCATCGGCAAGGACGGCAAGAGCGTCGTCGGCGCTGATGTCGATCTCGGTCACGCCATCGGCAAGGAGTTGGGCGTGAAGTTCAAATTCGTCAACGCCAGCTTCGACAGCATCATCCCGGCCCTGCAGGCGGGCAAGTATGACCTGGGCATGTCGGCGTTCAGCGATACTAAGAAACGAGAAGAAGTCGTCGACTTCGTCACCTATTTCGTCGCCGGCACCTCCTTTTATGTGAAGGCGCATGGAGGCGCGAAGATCGAGGGGCTCGACGACCTGTGCGGCAAGACGGTGGCCATCGAGAAGGGCACGATCCAGGTCGATGACGCCAATGCCCAGAGCAAGAAATGCACCGCTGCCGGCAAGAGCGCGGTGACCGTCTCCGTCTTTCCCGATCAGAACGGCGCCAATCTCGCCATCGCCAGTGGCCGCGCCCAGGTGGGCATGGCCGATTCGCCGGTGGCCGCGTGGATTGTCAAGGAATCCCGTGGGCAATTCAAACTCTCGGGCAAGGCTTATAACAGCGTGCCCTATGGCATCGTCGTGCCGAAAAATTCGGGCCTGGCCAAGCCGCTGCGCGCCGCCGTCGAGCGCCTGATAAAGAACGGTGAATACGCGAAGATCCTGGATAAGTGGGGCATCAGCCAGGGGGCACTGAAGACCTCGAAGATTAATGTCGCCGCGCAATAAACCGCGAGGGGAATAAAAGGGAGTGGGCATTGCCCTTCCCGTTGTTCCCGGTCCTGCGCGACATGTCCGGTCGCGCGGGACCCGTTCATGGTTGATAAGGACAATACAATGAGCGCAATGAGCGCTCGATGGGAGAAGATCATTGCCGCCGGAAGCTCCTGAGCTGATCAAGGCGATACCGGTGCGCCATACCGGCCGGTGGATCGCCGGCGCGCTGGTGCTGATGCTGTCGCTGGCGGCGCTGTATTCGATTACCACCAATTCGCGCTTCGAGTGGCGCATTGTCTGGCAGTTTTTCTTCTCGATGCGGGTGCTGGATGGCCTGGTGCTCACCCTCGAACTCACCGTCATCGCGATGGCCATCGGCATCGTCCTGGGCGTCGTGTTGGCGGTGATGCGGCTGTCGCCCAACCCGCTGGTGGCAGGCGCAGCCTGGTTCTACATCTGGTTCTTCCGCGGCACCCCGGTACTGGTGCAAATCA
>JBAUWG010000255.1:0-4137 GCA_049583675.1 Desulfobacterales bacterium
GTTTATGAATCAGCCAATTTTTCCCCAAGACTTTTCACGGGTTTAATGACCGGCGGTTGATAAATCATATAGCTTTGTACCGGATATCGTGTCCCTTTGGCGTGGGTTTTTTTCAAGCCGTCCAATAGCAATTCACCATCGCTTGCCGGAAACGTGAAAAACATCTCGGATTCATCCGTTCCGGCCAAAATACGCTCTCCCCGTCCGGGATGAACCATTGCGGGTTTCCCGGTGAAATACGGCTTTACCGCTGAAAGGCATGAAATGCCGAATCCCGTAGTTTTAGATTCGATGAGCTTGCCGGAGTGATATACAAAACCGGCCGCCAGACGCGCCATTTGGGCCGGCGTCCCATAAATCAGGATAGTGTCCGGATCGACAGGCGCCATATCGAGCGGAAAAATGGCGATCCCGCTGATTTCTCCGGCCGGTATGGGGTCCAGTTCCTTTGTTGCCGCCTCGGCGAGTTCCATACTGTCGAAATACCCCATGTCTACGAAGTATTCGGAAAAATGGGTATAGCTTTCAAGCCGTTTTAAACCCAATGCTGCAAGGCAAGGCGTGCAGTTGATATCTTCCGCGACCGCTCCGAGAATCCTGCCCCATCGTCTTGCCATAGTAATCCACTGGCAAAGTGAAATCTTAATGTTGTATTTCGAGGGTCTGACGGCTTGTGCCGGCAGTTGATCAATATCTTTGACAAATTTTAATCCGACAGGGAAAGTCTGGGGACGAACCATTTTGGTAATTTCTTCCGAATATGCTTTATAATCCATTGATGCCTCCTTTCGGCAATTATTGCCGGATAGTTTGATGAATATGTTAATTTATCTATCATTACACCTTTTCTACCGTCATGATCAGCTAAAAATCGGCTTTGAGCTTTGAGCTGTTGCAACATGTGTTGACATTATCCTGCGAATTATATATAAGTCAAATTAATTGTTTTAATGGCAACAATTAGGAATTTTACTTATATATGGAATGGCAGCAGATCATAGGTTTTTATCATACGGCAAAGCTGGGCAGCTTTACAAAGGCTGCCGAGGCCACATTGCGCACCCAGTCGGCCATCAGTCAACAGGTCAAAAACCTTGAAGAAGAGTTCGGATGCCGGCTTTTTGAAAGGATCGGAAAACGAAATCTGCGTCTGACATCCGCCGGAAAGCGGTTCTTAGGATTTTCGGAATCCGTCTTGGAAAATTTTGATTCTCTTATCGAAGAATTCAACGATCTGGGAAATTCGAAAAAAGGGTGTCTGAGAATAGCAGCGCCTTTTACAACGCTCTTTCATTTGGTCCCTTCCGCCCTCAAAAAATATACGGAGCAGTTCCCGGATGTCGAATTGACCATACTCGATCGGTCCCAGCAAGATATTCTCAACCTCGTAAAAAATGGTGAGATCGATTTCGGTCTCGTGCTGGAATCCAATGTTTTTAAAGATTTTCTGGCGTTTCGCTGGAAGAAGGTGCAAACCGTATTGATGACCCCCATCGATCATCCGCTGACTAAAATGAAAAGAGCCACACTCAAACAAATTGGAAAATATCCCATGATTTTGCCACCCGCCAACTTGAGATACCGCAGTGACCTAGAAGAAAGATTTCAAAAACTAGGCGTTGACTGCCGCATCATTATGGAATCTTCCAATGTTGAGCTCAGCGCTTTATATGTAGAAATGGGACTGGGAATTTCTTTCGCAACCGTCGTAGCGGATTTACCACAACTGGCGCAAAGAAAATTAAGATTTTTATCAATGGATCATTTATTCAAACCCGATTATATCGCGGTGGTGATGAGAAAAGGCAAAACCTTGCTTTCCTTTAAACGCGCCTTTATCACCGTTCTTTTTGGAGAACCAACACCTTCTTAATAGACTTTCAAAGTCCTGCCCTGTGACGGCAGACAGGGTTTTGTTTAGAAGTGCTTTCAAAACCTTCAATCGGACTCAAGGTCAAGGCGGACTGAAACGGCCAACCGCAGGAATATTGGAAATATTTCGAGGATTGGACGTCTCAGTCCAACACAGAGATTGAGCCCGAGAGGGGGTTTTGAAACCACTTCTATGAAGTCTTTTTCAATACCCATATGATCTCCTTGCCAAAAACCCTTTTCTGCCACTGCTTCATTCCCGCTATCGACGCAAGGGCGTCTTCGTCAACAGGATTATTGACGGCGACGGCGGTGATGAGTGCATTATTGCAAAGCATCCCGGGATGGATTTTAAGGGTTTTTGCCGCTGAGGCCCTCCATGTCTTAAGGGCTTTGATCCGTCTCGGCGCTCCCCTCGGCAGCGCCGGAGTCTTTCTGGGAATATAAATCGGAAGCTCATCGTCGGGTATCTTCAATGCGCCGGCCACCACCTGAATCATATCACTGCCATACATGGACAGTTGTCGATTGCTCAACGTGTTGGTGCGTTTTAAACGTCGCAAGGAAACCGGTCTTGCGGTTGCAATCTTCATCAGCGAATCATTGCCGATAATTTTAAAAAGCGGTTTGTCTTTTTCTTCCGCCACCTGCTTTCTGAATTGCAAAAGCGCTTCAAGCACGGCCAAACTTCTTGATTTGAGCCGCCCTGCTCCTTTAAACTTCAAAAACAACGGCCCTGCTTCGGTCAAATCAGGCCTCACTTTTGCCAAATCATCACATTCTTCACGCACCCAATCCAGCCGGCCGATGTCTTCAAGCTGACGGATCAAAATTTCCGCAAGGGGAAGCAGATACATCACATCTGTTGAGGCATACGCCGTCATCTCTTTTGGAAGGGGCCTTTTGGACCAGTCTTTTTTCTGGAATTTTTTATCGATATCAACGTTAAAAAACATTTTCAATACAGCCTGAAGACCGCTCTCTTTGAGTCCTAAGAATCTTGATGCCAGCTCCGTATCAAAAAGATTGTTGATACGAATATTAAAGTCCCGATAAAGACTTCGAACATCATAATCCGCACCGTGGAAAACCTTCCGGATGCCGGAATTTGAAAAAAGCGGCCTAAGCGGAGACAGATCCTCTATCATCAACGGATCCACCATAACAGACAATTTCTTTGTCGCAATCTGGACCAGGCAGACCTTTTCCTTAAAATGGTACATGGAATCCGCTTCAAGATCAACGGCAACAACCGTTTCACGTTCAAATTGGCCGGCTGCTTTTTCAAGTTCGGCCGGGGTGGCTATGATCCTGCAGTTCGTTTCCATTCAATTTTTCCTTGACCCTTGACGCTATTTCTCCTAAAAATTCTCATTGACTTACATGAAAAATTCAGGTTTGTCGCAAATCAAAATAACCAATGGTTTAGGTGAAATTATAATGATAAACATAACATTTCCGGACGGTAATATAAAGCATTTTGAAGACGGCCTCACAGGTTTGGATGTGGCAAAAAGCATTTCAGAGGGTTTTGCACGAAACTGCGTGGCCATGGCGCTGAATTCAACGCTTGTCGACTTGAACACGGCCATCACCGAAGACGCTGAAATCAGGCTGATTACCACCAAAGATCCGGAGGCCCTGCGCATCCTTCGCCACAGCGCGGCTCATGTGATGGCGCAGGCTGTTTTACATCTTTACAAAGATGCCAAACTGACCATCGGACCTGCGGTGGAAGACGGATTTTATTACGACATCGATATGGAACCGGTTTCAAAAGAAGACTTTGAAAAAATAGAAGCTGAAATGGATAAGGCCATCAAGGCCAAAATCCCTTTTGAACGGCGTGTCGTCTCTAAATCAGAAGCCATGGCGGTTTACAAAGATGAACCATACAAACTCGAGATGATTTCGGAACTTCAAGAAGGAACGATTTCATTATACCGACACGGCGATTTTACGGACTTGTGCCGGGGTCCGCATCTTCCCCATACCGGATTTATCAAAGCTGTCAAATTGATGAAGGTCTCCGGTGCATACTGGCGCGCCGATCAGACTCAGGCACAGCTCCAGAGAATATATGGCACGGCGTTTTTTTCCAAGAAAGAGCTGGATGAATATTTGCATTTTCTTGAAGAAGCCAAAAAAAGAAACCACCGCAAACTCGGCATTGCTCTCGATCTTTTCAGTTTTCACGACGAAGCGCCGGGGATGCCTTTTTTTCATCCAAAAGGAATCTGTATTTGGAACTGCCTTCTTGATTAC
>JBAUWG010000256.1:0-1520 GCA_049583675.1 Desulfobacterales bacterium
GGATATTTCTCAGACGGCTTATGAGTTTAGCGGGCTTTTATTGAGAATTCGAAAGATCAAAGCTCGAAGTTGTCGATAATGTTTGGTAACCAACCCCAATTGAAAAAGGAGGAATACCATGCAGGAAAAAGACAAGAAAAAGAAAGAAAAATCGTCTTTCCTGGAAAAATCGCTGTCACGCAGAGATTTCTCGCGGATTGCCATGACATTCGGCGTCACTTCCACGCTGTTCGCCTGGCAGAGCTTTGCCAACGCCGGTATTATGCCGGATGCCAATATGCTGGCCCAGAAGGCCAAAACCATTCAGGACTCGCGGTATAAAGCCAAACCAAAGTTTAAATTTCGCTTTGGGGCTGCCGGACACGGCATTGACACCATGTGGGTAGCAAAAATCGGGACCATCGATTTCGTCAGGGAAGTTGAAGAAAGGACCGACGGAGAAATTCGTATCGAACATCTGGGATCGAACGCCATCTGCGGTGAAATGACGTGTGCTGAAAAGTGCGTTCAAGGGATTGTCGACCTTTACGTCGCATCCACCAACAATTCGTCGACCATCTGTCCGTATCTGCTTAATCTTGACTGGGGAGCCCTTTGGCCGAACCGGGCGGCCCTATATTCTTTTGCGTACGACCACCGGAGCGAGGATCTTTTCCGGGAACCCATGCGCAGACTCTACGGTCTGGAAATGCTGTTCGGCGACTACGGGCTCCGGGGATTTTTTATGAGCAAAAAAAAATACGGACAGGGAACGCCTGCTCTGGATACGTTAGCCAAGCTCAAGGCAACCGGGGCCAAGATTCGAACCACCGGCACCTATTTCGGACTGATCAGCATGCAGCTGATGGGTATCAACCCGGTAGCGATTTCCTATGAGGAAGTTGTGGATGCGGTCCGGCAGGGTGCCATCGACGGTGCCGAAGCCTGGGAAATCCCATTCAGTATGATTCACTTTACCGAATATACCGGACAATATCTTTACCTGAAATACTGCTCCGGCAACTGGGTTACCGGTATGAATGTCAACAGTCTTCAGAAACTGCCGGAACGGCTTCGGGAATCCATCATGGAAGCCGCCTATCTGACACAGGTCGGCGTTCAAGGCAAAGAGGAAGCGTCTATTGCGACCAGAGCCGGCTCAGGGGAAAATGAAGATCCCGCGGTGGGCAGCGAGCACTGGCGTTGCTGTATTCGAAACATCATCTGGTCCGACGCAGAAATGGATAAGCTCGAAAAGCTTATTTCTCCCAAATATAATCCTGATCCATGGAAAGACCAGTTGGAAAAGCAAAACAAACTTTACGGTCGGGGCAACATTTTTGAAAAGATGTACGCCATTGCCCACGAAGTCCCAAGGGGTGCTTATGCCATTGATGTTGCGCCCCACCGCTGGTGGAAACCCAATCCACCTTGGTGGAAAGACGGCGAATGGAAACGCGGCAAAGGCTATTGGATAAAAGACACCAAGAAAAAGTGTTAACCTGTCATGCAGTGCCTTTTTGATGATAAGAAGGCGCTGC
>JBAUWG010000257.1:0-6678 GCA_049583675.1 Desulfobacterales bacterium
GAGGATTTTTGTTCGAGATCAAGGCATGCGAAAAAAATAACCACAGGCATATAGTTGATATTCCGAGGATTATTTTTTGAGCATAACGCCGAGATCGGGCAAAAAGACCATTTATGGATGGACACTATTTATGATCAATCTCATCAAAGCCAGGCCTCACAAAGTCTCTTGCACAAGGAAACCGGATTTCCACCCTGTTTTTAATATTTTCGAGCAAAGCGATTAATTTTAAAATGGGTTCTTTTTGGTCGTCGAAATAACGCAATAATATATTCCAGGCCGATATTGAACGATCGATTCCCATTAAAGCAACTTTCGCGGATCCATCGGAATCTTTTGGGAAATCAGTGTAATCCATTGACGCTTCTTCCGAGGCGCTGCTGATTGCCCTTTTGAGTTTTACATGAATCAGGTGTTGATACCATCGAGTGATCCGGGTTGCGTCATTGATATCAGCGACTTCTTTATCAGGATTATGTTGGGTGGAAATGATGCGGATTCGATTAATTTCATCTTCTTTTTCATAAAATAAAGAATCATTGGAATTGAACCAGTCGTCAACCGATTTTGCATAATTTTTGGATGTATGAGAGATAAGATCCGGTAAAGATTTTTTTTTAAGCGCTTCCGAATCATTACAAGTCTCGTCGAAATCAATTGCATCGATATCAATACCCGCCTCTTTTGCCATTTCTTGAACCATGGACAGCGTATTTTGCAGCATCTCGGAAAATCTTTGCCAAAACGCCTCGTTAATTTCATCATTTTCCTTAAAATCGCCGAACTGCTCTTCGACAAGATCACAGTTCAGGCATCTTGAAGTAAACTGGCAACGCTCGCACCATCTGTCACAGTAGTTGTAGATACCGGGTATATATTTTGGATCTTTTGCACGCTTTAACCATTCATCTTTATCCATGGTTTTTCCGCTGTCATTTTAGGTTATCTTATTATGACGATTCGCCGGGTCTGAAAAGGTTCGAACACGTTTTTGTAAAAAATATAACCAAATTTCAGGTCAGCGTCAAGGGATAAGAACCGGCAACGTATTGGCGTAGGGCTGGGTTGGCGTATCGAGATGGTTCATTTTTGGCGGCAGGCGACTTTAACATCACCAAAGACGTCATCATGCAGTATACCATCAGTCTAAGGATGTCCTGGAAGTGCCTATAATCACAGGTTTCAAAGGGAGGGCCTCGGCCAGCCATTTAAAGCCCGTTCGATATGTTGCGCCAGAGCCAAAGCTTCATGCTCGTTCCAGGGGCGAGCGACGATCTGAACACCGATGGGCAGCCCCTCAGAAGAGGTGCCTGCTCGAACGACCACGACAGGCCACCCGGTCAGGTTGAATGTCATGGTATAGCTGAACCCGGGATATTTTTTTGCCCAGGTATCGTGCGGCATGGCCGGATAAGCGTTCACCGGACAGACGATGGCGTCGTATTCTTCCATGAACGAAAGCATGTCACAGCGAAACCCGGCCAAGTCCTCCGAAAGGTCCGCGAGCGCCATCGCTGAGATCGTCTTCTCATTTTCGGAGGACTCGATTCTTTCGATTGTGCCGGCTTTAAGCAAAAGCTTCTGCCGCCACGGTTCGGCATACGCACTCCACAGTCTGTAAAACAGGTCCAGAGATCGGCCAACGGCTTCGGGACGGCTTTCTTTTGTCTGCATAACGGCGCCGGAGAGAATGTTTGCCGCCTTCTCAACCGCTTGGATTGTCTGAGCGGTGGGAGTCCTGATCCCATTGTCGGTAAAGAAGGCAACGCGCAGCCTTTTGAGTTCAACCGCGCCGGGATCCCCCAGGGGCATGGGAACGATGGCAGGATCCTTCCAGTCGATCCCGCTGATAACCGGAAGGCACAATGCCAGATCCTCAACGTATCGCGTCATCGGTCCGATCGCCGTCAGCGAATCCAGGGGACCTAAGCCGAATGGAACGATATGCCCGGTTCGCGGAACCCGCCCCGAAGTCGGCATGATGCATGTTATGCCGCAGAAATGAGAGGGAACGCGGATGCTTCCGCCGGTATCGCTGCCGATATCCAGAGGCGAGCCGCCGGCCGCAATAATGGCCGCCGCCCCCCCGCTGCTGCCGCCGGGAGTCAGGGACAGATCATAGGGATTGTTCGTTCGTCCGTAGACCGTGTTGCTGGTCTCGAAGGAAAACGTCAGCTCCGGCGTGTTGGTCTTTCCCAAAAGGATGGCTCCTGCACGTCGAAGACGAGCCACAACCGTGGCATCCTGTGATGGAACAAATGCGCTTCGACCCTTTGTTCCTCCTGCTGAGATGATGCCGGCCGTGTCCAAGGAATCCTTGATGGTAAACGGAACGCCATGAAGCGGCCCCTTGACATCGCCTTTAGCCAACGCCCTGTCCGCATCCCGGGCTTCGGCCAAGGCACGATCTCCCGCCAACTGGACAACGGCGTTCAGTTTCGGGTTCACTTTCTCGATTCGATCCAGAGACATCTTGACGACTTCCTCAGACGAGACACGCCGCTCCCGAATCATACTGGCAATGGACGCTGCGGATCCGTATATAATTTCATTCATAGGATTTCCTTTTTCGTCTGCGAGATCTGCATCACGCTGTCTAAATTATGAACCGCAGCCCCGGATGAGACATCATGTCCAAGAGTGAACTCCTTGGGGCTTTGACGACTTCTGAATCATCAGAAATGCTTTGCCCTCAAAGTCAAGAACTTCTCTCACCGGGAAAATAAATGAGGCATCCGATATTCCCTGCATTTTTATGAAACGATACCGTCAATAGTTAGTGCCCATCCATAAATGAGGATTTTTGTTCGAAATCAAGGCATGCGAAAAAAATAACCACAGGCATATGGTTGATATTCCGAGGATTATTTTTTGAGCATAACGCCGAGATTGGGCAAAAAGACCATTTATGGATGGACACTAGTTAATAATTGGCATGTGAACCCATGTAATATCGGGAAGGTCCTTCATAGATACCCCACCCGCATTCCTGAAAGATGGTGCGGCAAGTTTCCACCGTCTCGCCTCTTCCCTCTTCGGTCTTTTCTTTTGTGTCTCGTGGGTTGGCTCCGGCTTCTGCCCAGAAAAGGTTAGCGCCGCCGAGCCCTCCAAGGGTGCAAGGCTCGTGCGTGCAGTGGCCGAATACCGTTCTTGGCATGCCCAATCTTGTAATCGCTACGATTTGAGCCATACGAAGTTCACTGATCGTTCCTCGTTCGGCAATCTCAGTGCCCGGGATCGGGATGCGCCTGGCCGCACCGCTGTAAGAGGGATTTAAAGAAGCGGTGTAGAGTATCATGTCGGCTAATTCTTCATTGCTATGCTCAGGACCGACCGGTTCGACACAGGTTCCCACCTTCAGACCGGCTTCCTGAAAGTTTTGAATGCTTTCTTTTCTCTTCTCCGGGCTGAGGCCTGAATCGATTCCTTCGCGCAGGCGCAAGGCGTGGTATACGCCCGAGTAACCGGCATCCTTCATCTTGCAGGCGTTGGCAAGTGATTGGTCTCCCACATTGGCAATAAGAATGGTTTCCGGTTCCAGGTTGCTGCGAATTTCCTGGGATATTTCCAGAAATAACCCAAATGGATATTGTGCGGTCGTCATTATGAAAATGGCATTCGCGCCGTCTTTCTCAAATTGCTGTGCATAAGCCACGGACGCTTCTGTTGTCAAACGCGCTTCTTGTGAGAAAATACCACTTTTTAACGCAAACGCACAAAACCCGCAGTTGCCGGGACAAGGTGCCAGGTTTAAGGCCAGTTGGGCATGTATTTCAGCCTTATTTTCAGTCAGGTGCTTTGAAACCTGATTGGCTTCGGCCATCACGAGATAAGACTCCGAAGCATCAGGAGACCTTGAAAGAAGATGTATCAGTTCATGCCGGGATAGCTGTTCGCCATCCTGTGATTTCCGTATCAGATCAACACTATCCATTTGGTTTTTTTCCTCTATTCTTACATCAAGCTCAGGTGTGAGTCTATAATCGGTAAATATCTGTTTTTACACACAAAGAGGCACTATGATAACTTAAAGATTATTCCCTGTCCATTTTGATGATCTCTTACCAATGCAGGATCTTAAGTGTTGTTTGATCGCTGTTTGTATTAATTCATCATCTACCTGATTTTTATTTAAATAGCAAGAAAGGAGGTGGAGACGGACTTTTTGCATACAATTTTAGGAAATGGAAAGTATGGCAGATTCCGTGCAGCAAACTGCAGGGGATCTGCCGGGAATTCGCTCGCTGCTAAGCAGGCAATATACAATATATAGTAATTTACTCTAATCAACTACAATATATTCTAATTAGGTTAAATTATATTATAATTATATATAATTTTGCTTGACATTAAACAATTGTAAATTTATGAATTAGGATATGCCTTTGGTCTCAGAAAATGCTCATGTTCAGGATTCGAGGAAACAGTGTCTATCCTTGGTAATGGTATTTTAAACTCAAAACCGCTCTATCATCACTACAGGCGAATAAGGTTGACACCATGAAAAAAAAGATTTCTCCGAACCGTTCGACTGGAAACAGATGTGAATCGAGAAATATTTCGGAAGAAGACCTTGCTCCATTGACCGAAAAAGAAGCAGTGGAATGGTATTTGGATAATGTTGAACCATACTATTTCTTCAAAGGCGCCGTTCTTTGTTTTATTTTCTGTGTTCCGTTCTGGATCATTTTATTCAGGTTGATCACCTGATTATTGATAAACATTCACTCAATCAATCATCCAACCGGCGTCACCGGTTTTTCCGGGTAACGCGGGTGAAGGGAATGCTTATCCATTTCATTCTTCATGCGTTTAATTGGTTCAATTTATGTTGTTAGATAAAAAACCAAATCCTGTTTGAAACGATCCTGATCGACATACTGTGCACCAACATTAAGATCAACGATCCATCTTATCTTGATGAGTGCGTTGATTTCCGTTCTCATTGGATTATCTAAGGTAAATTTTAATTCAACCGTATCATTTCTAGAAATATTATGTGGCTGAAGGGTTGAAAATCTTATTCCGGACATTGAAATGTCTTCAATGAGTATTTCTCCCTTTTCATCTTTCTCTTGGACAAAGTATTCACCGGAAAGCTGCACGGCCTTACGGAAATACTTTCGAAACTCCAGGCCCACCCGAAAAACCTCACCACATCGGCATTTCGCCTTCAGCCTTTTATGAGTATCCTTGAAATTCGTTACATCTGCATTTTTCTTCAATCCGCATTTGGGGCAGGTTATGGTTATGTGATTGGTTTCGCCTGCATAAATTATTTCCATTTTTTTGCCTCTTGTAAATTTTTTGAAAAACATGTTTTATGAGAAAATAGAATATGTTCCATTTTATATTATCACTGTTGATTTGGCAATGAAATTACCAATCTATTTTAAAGTTTCCGGATCATCTTAACGGTCTGAAATGAACTCCATAATTTCGACGATATTCGATAGAGGGGTGTAATATGAAAATTGCTACTATTTTATTGGATGGACATGAAGTTGCCAGCATTATAACGGATTATGGCTACTTGCCTATTTCTTTTATTAATCGGCGATTTGATAAAAATTGGCCGCATGATTTATTGAGTATACTGACTGAAAATAGATTAGAAGAGATCAAAAGATGGTTTTATCAAAATAGCGGCTCTTTAACGCAAGAATTAAAGGATCTGTCTATTCTGAAAAAATTGATCCGATTTGCACCTTTGTATCGCCGGCCGCGAAAAATTTGGGGCATTGGTTTAAATTATAAAGCGCATGCTGATGACCTTTCTGAAAAAGTGCCTGTCTCGGAACCTGCGAGTTTTATGAAGCCTGATACAACGATCATCGGCATTAATGATACGATAAAAATACCGGTGCTGTCGGAAAAAACCACGGGAGAGGCTGAGCTCGGGTTGATTTTCGGCAAAAAGTGCAAAAATGTCAAACCTCATGAATGGCGTTCGGTTATAGCAGGCTTCACCCTGATTATCGATATGACGGCAGAAGATATCCTGAGAAGGAATCCGCGGAATCTGACACAATCAAAAAGTTTTGATACGTTTTTTAGTTTTGGGCCGATTTTATATACCATTGAAGAAGTAGATGATGTATCGGGTCTTCAGGTTCAAACCATTATCAATGGTAAAGTGTATGCCGAGAATACTGTTGCCAATATGACGTTTGGCCCCGATGCTTTGGTTTCGTACCATTCACAAATTATGACCATGCTTCCGGGAGATATTATTTCAACCGGGACGCCCGGCGCGACACCGTTAAAAAATGGTGATATTATTGAATGTCGTATTAGCGGTTTCCAACCGTTGAAAAATTATGTCATTGATTTAAAATTGGAAGAAGAAGTGAGAGATCCTTGATGCATTAACCTGTGCGGATTGTCGAGCGATAGCACGCACATGGTGTCCGCGTTCGACCAATCGGGGAACAACATGGCGGCCGAGAGCCCCTATCGCGCCGATGACTGCAATATTCATCACGCACCTCCCCAACTCGTTCAACGCGCCGAATAACTGTTGAATTTACCGGATAGAAATTCTTTTGGTGAATATTTTCTGTGTTTTTATTTCTTTAAAGCCCAATTTTAAATAGAATCGGTGCGCTTCTTTGCGAACGGCATTGGCCCTGACGCGAATCCTGTTGCACCCTTTGCTTTTAAGCCATGACTCAGCAT
>JBAUWG010000258.1:0-3675 GCA_049583675.1 Desulfobacterales bacterium
TATCAGTGCCATGGATGATGATCTGAACATATCGGCGGCCATGGCGTCTATATTTAAAAATGTCAAAAACATAAACATTCTGGTTTTGGAAAAACGACTGGATCCGGACGGTGCTGTGAAGATCTTGGATGCATTTCGTAATCTGGATATTGTCCTTAAGATTTTTAATTTCGAAGATGTCGTCCATGAACCCGAGGTTCAGCGTCTCATCAAGGACAGAGAACAGGCCAGGCTTGAGAAGAACTATCATCTTGCCGACAAGATCCGGGATCAGCTCAAGGCGCGGGGGGTTACCCTTAAAGACAGCAAGTTAAGCAAATAGTCCGGTGTAATCAAAATATCAGTCGGAGGAAGGGGCCCTGATTTTGAGTGCCTAAAGTGATCTAAAATGATCTAAAGTGTTATAAAGTGATTTAAAAATAAGAAATTTTATATTAATGACAGCGCATCTGCGCAACCTCAACTTTAGTCACTTTAGATCACTTCAGACTTTAGGCACTTTCCTGAGGCAGAACCTTTTTATGGTACCATTACAAGAGGTAGTGCTTTAAACAAACTAATTAACGATTCCAAGAGAAGAAAAAATGAACCCAATATACTTTCCTTTTACCTATATTCCCGAATCCACGGCAAAGGCCCTGGCCGCCTGCTTCGGAAAAATCACGGTGTACCAGATGTCCGGCGCAAAAGTACCGGATGACATGCAAAACATGCTCGATAACAGCATCCTTGACATACGCGTTCCCATGGAAATCAACGGCGGGCTGCTCGATAGTATCTATAAAGACTACCGGGCCTGGATCAATACCCACCAGGGAACCGAAATTGCTTTTTTAAAAACCATGGCCCGTAAAATCCCTTTTTTCGATAAAGACGCTTCTTCACAGATCAGGTCGGAACTCAAAAAAACCACCCGGCAAATCCCAACCCATGAAAAACCCGATTCATTGTTCAATGCGGGATTATTTCTTCACATGGCCCAGGAATATGACCTTGAAAATGAAAGACTGTCTCGGGATCTGATGAATATTGACGCCATGGAAGCGGATTTCATGAAGGATCTCAAAGGAGAAGAGGACGATATTCAAGCCGGTAACACGGAGCATGCAGCAATTAAATTTAAGGATCCAGGCCGTTATATGACGACCGAGCGAATGGCGGCTTGGGCACCTGTTATGCTGAAGGATCCTCAGGATTTTGGGCTGTTTATCACCACCAGCCGGGACGTGATTGAGCATATCGTCGACAATCTGCCTGAAACAAACCCGATCATTCGCTTCGATACCGTCCCTGTGGGTGCCGATGAAGATGACACTTGGGTAAACTGGCGAAACGAATTCATGAAATCTCTAGAAATGCTGGCCACCCATTCCCAGCCCGATGCTATGGATAATATAACAAACCCTCCTGAAGTCTCCGGCAGTGAAACAAATGTTTCGCTAACGCTCTACATGGTATCCGATAAAACACCCCGCGAATGTTTTAGAGGCTTCGTTGACACCGATGCACTCCAGGATGATTTGATAAAAACCGGCACTGGCTTCAAAGATACCCTCATCGGCCTTGTTGAAATGAGATAACCAAACAAAAGGATAAATTAAGGTTTGGATGGGCTGTTCGAACCGGGCTGCTGATGTTGACCTTGGCCGGCCTGCGGCATGTGGTCCTTTTTTGGCGCATTGCCGTCCGCTCTCTGTTCTCTCGCCTGATTCGGGGTGGTTTGATTCGGCACGGCAGTCACTTGGGGGAATTGCTGTTCCAACCCTTTCAATTGCTCAGCCACACGGCTATGGAGGGCGCTGTAAGCTTTTTCAAGAGAAGTCTCCATCACGGCGACTTGGCCTTCGCTCATAATAATGCGCTGAAGTTCCGGTATCTTGACCCGCGACGTGGACTTTAGATAGACCGGTTGAATGAAAAGAATGCTCTTTTCTATGGGCAGGATGATCATTTTGCCCCTTACCACCGACGATCCGGCCTGATCCCAGAGTGTGAATTGCTGAGCGATATCCGGATCCTGGTGGATCAAGGCATTGATTTGGTCAGGCCCGTAGACCAGCTCGCCTTTGGGGAAATTATACATGATGATTTTGCCGTAATTGTCACCGTCGCACCCCCCGATGGCCAATGCCCTCAAGTTATCCCGGCCTTTGGGAAACATGGGCAGCAGCAGCAAAAAATCGAGCCGGCCGGGATTGATCAAATCCAAGGTCAGATAATAGGGTTTGATCGGTCCCGCATTTTTGGCATCGATATTTTCCGCATAGGTCCAGATATCTTCCTGCTGGAAAAAGACCTGGGGATCGGTTTGATGGTACTTGGCATAAATGGCCATTTGGATGTCGAACATATCTTTTGGGTAGCGCACGTGAGGCTTGAGTTCGGCCGGCATTTGCTCTTTTTCTTTAAAAAGTCCCGGATAGATACGCTTGTAAGTCTGAATGATGGGATCTTGTTTGTCGTAGATGTAAAAATTGACGGTACCGTTAAAAGCGTCGACCACAATTTTTACGGAATTACGAATATAGTTTATTGGATTACCGTGTGATGTATAGGTTTGAGATGCCGGGTACCACGGCGATGTCGTGAACGCATCGACGATCCAGTAAATCCCTTTGGGCGTCACCACCGCATAGGGCGTATGATCCACCTTGAGAAACGGCGCCAAGTATTTGATGCGGTCTATAATATTGCGCCGTATGAGAATTTTACTGTTCGATTTGTATTTGGTCATAAAAAATATGTTTTTGTCCTTAAAGTAGTAAGCAAACAAAAATTGTTTGAAAAGCGAACCGATGGGAACGCCTCCTTCACCGGTGTAATCAGCCATCACATTATTGTTGCCTTTGGGATAATCCATTTCTCCGGCTTTGTTGGGAGCAATGACATATGGATATTTTTTTAGACCAAAGTAGATCCTTTGCTGTTCGATGTTCAGTCCGTGATTGGATACGGCAGGAATGTCGCTGAGAAACCACGTCATGGTATCGCCGGCAGCTTGACTGGCGGGTGTCATGACGACACCTAAACCGTGTGTATAGGTCAAATGCTCGTTGATCCAGTTTTTCGCGCCAAGAGGCAAATTATCGTAATTGATCTCGCGCGCTGAGAGAAACACCTGCTGATAGTTGTTCACCACCGTATAGCGCCCCACGTTGACAAGCGGAAAAGTATAATATGTTCGCAATTCCTGAAGCTGCTTAAAAACCGAATCCAAAGTTTCTGCGTCCCAAACCGGAATATTGCGCAGCACGTTTTTGACTTGACTAACCTTATAGTCAAAAGGAAAGCGTTGATATGAATAATCGCGAATATCTACCTGGGTCAGCTTGTAAGCATCCAGCGTCGCTTGAATATTTTTGGCGATGTAAGGTTTCTCTTTATTGACTTCATTGGGTTTGACAATGTAGTTTTGGATTAATTGGGGCAGATAGGTGGTGTAGCGCACCGTCAGGGCCATAGCCAAGAGGACGCTCCATGCGACCAGCAGCTTGTAACCCTTTCTAGACTGGATGGTCACGATCAACGTGACCGCCACCGCAGCCAGCAGCACTATCGAGCCCCATATGAAGGGCAGGATCACATTCATCTGCACATAGCCGGGTCCGTAAAAAAGCGGCTCATGACTCGTATCAAAAAGCAATCCATAGCGCTGGAGCATGAAATCCCATATTT
>JBAUWG010000259.1:0-8505 GCA_049583675.1 Desulfobacterales bacterium
TCTTAGATCCGCTTCCGATCAAAAAAATGTGGGGGGTTGGAGAAGTGACACAACAACTCCTAAGTCGCCTCAATATCCGTACATTTAAGGATTTGAGACAAACGCCGGTCAAGGTTTTAGAGAAAAAATTTGGGAAACAGGGTGTCAAAATACATTTGCTGGCCATGGGAATAGATGAACGAGATGTGATACCTGAACATGATGTGAAATCTATCGGACATGAGGAGACTTTTTTAAAAGATATCATATCATTGGATGTTGCTCGAAAAGAGCTCCTTGCTTTGGGGAATAAAGTGGCTCGACGAATGCGGCATGAAGGGCTAAAAGGAAAAACCGTCATATTGAAGGTCAAATATTTTGATTTTATTCAGGTCACCCGGTCAGCAACTTTACCTAAATTCACGGATGATGGTTCAGAGATATATTCAGTTGCTTGTCGTCTCTTGGAAAAGACCGAGGCAATGAAAAAACCGGTCAGGCTTTTAGGGGTTTCTTTGTCCCAGCTCAGCTTTTTAGGTAGTGGCACCCAGATTCCTCTTTTTGAGCAAGACCGGTCATCTCAAAAACGTCAGAGAATGAATATTGTTTTGGATTCGTTATACGAAAAATTTGGTGACAAGAGTGTCGTTCCCGGCATGCTTTTAAAGGATTAGATTTATTGCCACTTGTATGGGGTTTAGTATCACTCTGATTCACTTTGAATCTTGCCAATCTCCACAGCATTCACAACAACTATCGATATGCAGGTATCCTTTGCCTGGAAAAAATGCGTTAAAGAACACTTAAAAGCTCATCGAATTTCACACCGATTCCATTTAAATCGACTCTTACAATTTCACCACCGATACTAATGTCTTTTTCAATACTAGGCGGCGATAAAATCATAGTAATTTGCTGATGAATACAAAAGCCAAAATCGGTCTGAATAAAGACACCGGAATTGCTAATATTTTGAGTAAAACATATAAATGTAAAACCATTTTTTGAGAGCTCAACGGGGATTTTAAATTGTTTCCGAGGATATCCCCTTAATTCCAGATGTTTAGAATATCCTGCTATCCTGGATTTTTTAAGGTGATACCAATTTATCAGCCTTTCCAAAAGTTCATATCTTTTTGCTTCAGATATACTGGTAATCAATGATGACAGGTCTTTCCCATTCCTTGCATCGGATAATTTAGCAATTAATACCGACTGGAGCTTTCGTCTTTCATCTTCTGACATGAAAGAGATTATTTTGAACAAAAGAGAGTTGACGTCGTATATGTTAATTTTATCATTATATTTTGCCACAGAAAAAAATCCTAATTCATTGCTCTTCTTTTCGTACTTTTGAGTAAGTCCTGAATAGCTTCTTCGGGCAATTGATTACAGCTTACTTGCCAATATTTGGGCTGCAGACAATTTCCCAAGCATTGTGAAACCTGTATTTTATTTTAGAGCTTAAAATTCCTGCCATACATAGATATAGTCATCAAATCAACATATTCGGCTAAGATTAGTGATGTCATGGCATTCTATAAACCATAGAATTGATATTCATGCCTGCTCCCGTAGAAGCAAATACAACGAGATCCCCCGAGTGAAGTTTCTGGTTGTCCAGCTTTCCTCTAAGCAAAAGATCAAACATTGTTGGTAATGTTGCAACCGAACTATTACCAAGCCAAGATATCGTCATCGGCATAATGTAGTCAGGGATATTTTTTGTCTTATACAACTTAAACAACCTTTCCAATATCGCCTCATTCATCTTTTGATTCGCCTGGTGTGTAAAAATCTTTTTTACATCAGTTAAAGTGTATCCGGCTTTATCAAGGCTCTGTTTTATTACCATTGGCACTGTATTAACTACATACTTATATATTTCATGACCGTTCATTTTCAGGAACAACTCATCCCCATTATGATTTGGGTTATATGATTTGCCTAGCCTTAACAAAAAAGCATCATTAAGTGTATCCGATCTTGTGACGTGTGATAATATCCCGGCATTTTCATCTGTTGTCTCGATCAAGGTTGCTCCGGCTCCGTCAGCATATATCATGCTGTTTATATCATAAGGATCTGAAACCCTTGATAGTATCTCGACGCCAACAACAAGTACCTTCTTTGCATCACCTGACTTGATATAATAATCAGATAGAATCACTCCATGTAACCAACCTGGACAGCCGAAAGGGATGTCATATGCGACGGTATAGGGATTTGTTATTTTCAGCTTTTGTTTCACCCTAGCAGCGATGGTCGGAACCATATCGGATCTTATATTACCCGCCCTCACATCCCCAAAATTATGAGCGATTATTATGTAGTCAAGCTTTTCCTTGCTTATGCCATCTAGTGCTTGTTGCGCAGCAAAAAAAGCAATGTCAGAGGCATTGAGGTCATCCGTGACATATCTCCGTTCCTTGATACCTGTTATCTCTTGAAGTTTATTAATGATATCATCGTTTGCTTTTTCGAGTTTTTTTCCATCAGATCCATAAAAATCATGGTCAAGAAAATGCTTGTTCGGTATTCTTAACGTTGGAATGTAGCTTCCAGTTCTAGTTATAATCGATTTTGTCATGGTAGAAACAGTCTTGCGCCTTTAAGTTGCCATTTGAAGAATTTAGCTATTGTAAAATACTGTACAAACCGCCACTGATTACATCGTCATAATTTTGTCGAAATCCATAATTTGCGAAAATTTATGATTCAATATACTAAAATTTCGCTGAACTCAAGGATGTATGAATTAGACAAAACTTTTTGGAGGGGAACAAGCGTAAAGATACAGTGCCGGAGTCTTCACTTTCCGAAATTTGAAGATTCATCATTAAAGTCAATTCTGACATATCTTGCGAATAATCTCAAGTCCGTAAATATTTTAGATACCGCTACATTTAATTTGATAGCTGATTTCAATACTAAATCTTGCGTTAACAGAAGCTTAGGTTGATGTCAAATTTTATGATGAAGCAATAAATAGGAAGGGGGTAAAGGCGGTGCCAAATTTTTTGGTCTTTGTATATTTTGAACGGCCCTGATTGTGGCGTTCGATTCGCTTGTTCAGGTTTTGTGTGGAACCGATATAATACATTCCATCTTTGAGGCTTTCAATGATGTAAACAAAATAAGCCATAACAAAAAAGCCTGTCCCATGAATAGACAGGCTCTATCTCTCGTGGCGGGAGTGACGGGACTTGAACCCGCGACCTCCGGCTTGACAGGCCGGCGCTCTAACCAGAGCTGAGCTACACCCCCAAAGTGATTCCTGCTTTGAAACGCTCGAATTAGCTTTTACCAATTCATTTTAAGATAGTCAATCAAATTGGTAGGCGGAACAGGGCTCGAACCTGTGACCCTCGGCTTGTAAGGCCGATGCTCTCCCAACTGAGCTACCCGCCCGAATAACTGCCGCGAGACCTTGGTCTCGCGGCTAAATTTTCTTGTGGTCCGCAAAAGAGTAATCGCTAACAATTTAACGATATGAAGTCAAGCCTTAAGTTGGCTGTAAGAAGGGTTTTTCCTAATAAAATGATTCAGATTAAATCAAAGCGGATCTCTGATCTTTATCCATCTTCTTATCCATCTCATCGCCCATCACTTCAAATGGAATATCATGTCCTCTAAAAAGCGTATCTCCTGATTCCAGAATCAATGCATGGGGCAGTACCTCATCCATATGGTCAACAAAAACAATCTTGATCTCTTTTAAGACCTTAGGCGGTATATCCTTTAAGTTCTTTTCATTCTCTTTGGGAACAATGACCTTTTTGATACCGCCTCGGTGGGCAGCCAAAATCTTTTCTTTAATACCGCCGATAGCCAGTACCCGGCCCCGCAATGTGATTTCGCCGGTCATGGCGATATCATGACGTACCGGCCGCCTTGTCAACGCCGACACCAAAGAGGTGCACATTGAAATTCCTGCAGATGGTCCATCTTTTGGAATTGCGCCTTCAGGAATATGGATATGGATATCATTTTGTCTGTAAAACTTTGGATTTATAGAAAGGTTTTCCGCTCGTGACCGAACATAGCTGACCCCCGCCTTAGCAGACTCTTGCATGACATCTCCCAGTTTTCCGGTCATGATCAATTCTCCCTTGCCGGGCAGTATCAGGGTCTCAATGCATAGCAATTCGCCGCCCACCTGGGTCCATGCAAGCCCGGTGACAATGCCGACCTGATCTTTTTCTTCAATCTGGCTTTCTTTATACGTCGGTGGTCCCAAAAATTTCTGAACGGAATTGGCTGTAATTTTAAACGACTTGGATTTTTTATTTTTTACAATGTCTCTTGCTATCTTGCGGCATATCGAAGAAATTTCGCGCTCAAGATTCCTCACGCCCGATTCTCTGGTATAACGACGAATGATCATCAGCATCCCATTTTTGGTAAATCGAACATTTTGATCTTCCAGTCCGTTCATTTTGATCTGTTTAGCGATCAAAAAATCTTTTGCGATGTGATATTTTTCATATTCCGAATACCCAGGAAGGCGTATGATTTCCATCCTGTCCTGCAGCGGAAGGGGTATCTCGGGCAGGGTATTGGCCGTTGTTATGAACAGGATGTCCGAAAGATCATAATCAACATCCAGATAGTGGTCATTGAAGCTGTAATTTTGCTCAGGATCGAGCACTTCCAAAAGGGCGGCCGAAGGATCCCCGCGGAAATCCATACTCATTTTATCCACTTCATCGAGACAAAAGACCGGGTTATTGACCCCGACTTTTTTTAACGATTGGATGATTTTGCCGGGCATCGCCCCAATATAGGTGCGCCGGTGTCCCCGAATTTCAGCCTCGTCCCTTACGCCGCCCAGGGAAAGGCGTACGAATTTTCTTCCTGTGGCCCTGGCAACGGATTTGGCCAAAGAGGTTTTGCCAACCCCCGGCGGACCCACAAAACAAAGTATCGGCCCCCGAATTTTTTTCATCAAGCTCTGAACGGCAAGATATTCCAGGATGCGTTCCTTTGGTTTTTTCAGGCCATAATGATCTTCTTCCAGTATTTTATCCGCTTCATCGAGATCCTGTCGTACATGACTTCGTTCAAACCACGGAAGACTGATGAGCCAGTCGATATACCCTCGAACCACCGTCGCTTCGGCGGACATGGGCGTCATCATCTTGAGCTTTCTAAATTCATGCCTGACTTTCGCGGCGGCTTCCTTGGCCATCTTTTTACGTTTGATCCGTTTTTCGAGATCTTTGAGCTCATCGCTGTGATCGTCTTCGGTACCGATTTCCTTCTTAATCGCCCGCATCTGTTCATTCAGATAGTAATTCTTTTGCGTTTTTTCCATCTGGTCTTTGACGCGGTTTTTGATCCGCTGGTCCATTTTGAAAATATCGATTTCCATTTTAACCAGGCTTAGAAGGAGAGACAGCCGCTTTTCCAGAGAAATCATCTCTAATAGCTGCTGCTTATCTTCGATTTTAAATGAGAAATGAGCGGCCATGGTATCGACCAGCTTTGAAGGATCCGAGATGCTGGAAACACTTTTCACGAGATCTTTAGACAGGCTTTTGTTTATCTTGGCATATTCGTCGAAACTTTTGGTGATCGCCCTAACCAATGCCTCGCCTTCTGCGCGCGAGACATCTGTTTCGGCGATCAGTTCCAACTCCACCTGAAAAAAGTCCTTGTTGGGGATAAAATGCTCGATGGAAGCTCTGCTTTTCCCTTCTACCAAGGCTTTTACCGTTCCATCGGGCAGCCTGAGCAGTTGCAGAACGCTGGCAATGGTTCCGATTTTACTGATGTCTTTTTCCCCGGGATTGTCGATTCCCGCTTTTCTCTGGGTAGACAGAAACACCCGTTTGTCATGGTTCATCGCATCCGTAAGGGCGTTCACCGATTTCGACCGTCCGACAAAAAGCGGCGCAACCATGTGAGGAAAAACCACAATATCCCTTAACGGCAACAGGGGAAGCAACAGTTTTGGCGATTCAGGGTTATCATCTTTGAAAAATTTCTGTAAACTAATCATAATATACGTTTATACTCCCATTCATCCGTCTTGCGCTTTTTTACGGGGTTGTTCAAATAACAAGATCGGATCTTCCTGATTCATCACCGTATCCTCCCCGATGACACATTCTTTGACATTTTCCATGGAAGGAATCTCATACATGACATCGAGCATGCATTTTTCCATGATGGCCCGAAGTCCTCTGGCGCCGGATTTGCGTTTTATGGCCAATTCGGCGATGGCTGTGAGCGCGCTATCCGTTAGCCGCAGATTAATTCCCTCCATCTCCATGAGTTTTTTATACTGTTTTATCAGGGCGTTTTTCGGTTCTTGCAATATCCGGATCAATGCCGGCACATTTAATTCACCCAGCGTTGCGATAACAGGAAGACGGCCTAAGAACTCCGGAATCAAACCGTATTTAATCAGGTCTTCAGGCAGAACCATTTTGAGGGTTTCGCCGATGCTTTTTTCTTCCTGTTTGACGATTTTGGCCCCAAACCCCATGACTTTGGAACCCAGCCGCTGCTGGACGATCTGATCTAGTCCGGTAAAAGTTCCACCGCAGATAAACAGGATGTTGGAGGTATCGACTTTAACAAAATCCTGCTGGGGATGCTTTCGACCTCCCTTTGGCGGAACACTTGCGGTGGTGCCTTCGATGATTTTCAATAATGCCTGTTGGACGCCTTCTCCCGAGACATCGCGGGTAATGGAGGGGTTGTCGGATTTCCGCGCGATTTTGTCGATTTCATCAATATATACAATCCCGCGTTTTGCTTTTTCTACGTCATAATCCGCATTTTGCAACAGGGCCAGAATGATATTTTCAACATCTTCTCCGACATAACCGGCTTCTGTGAGGCTTGTCGCATCTGCAATCGTAAAGGGTACATTCAAAAATCTGGCCAGCGTTTGCGCCAGCAGCGTCTTACCGCACCCGGTGGGTCCGATTAGGATGATGTTGCTCTTCTGGATCTCAACATCTCCGGTCCTGACCGAAGAGTCCAACCGCTTGTAATGGTTGTAAACTGCGACAGCGAGGATTTTTTTGGCCGCATCCTGTTCAATGACGTATTCATCAAGCATTCCCTTAATCTCTTTTGGGAGCAAAAGACGATCGATATCCTTTTCGTCCTTTCCTTTTTCCTCTTCGATTATTTCGCTGCATAGCTGGATACATTCATCACAGATATAGACGGCGGGTCCGGCAATCAGTTTTTGAACCTCTTTCTGATTCTTTCCGCAAAATGAACAGAAAAGGTTATCGTTTATATCTCCTTTTTTCGCCATTTCATTTCTCCGTCTTTTCTATTTTATTCAAATCGTCTCTGTTTTCAATCACATGATCGATGATCCCGTATTCCTTGGCCTCCTTGCCGGACATAAAAAAATCCCGATCCGTATCATTCTGTATTTGTTTTAAATCTTTTCCGGTATGATGAACCAGTATTTCATTTAAGGTTTCTTTCATCCTCAGGATTTCTTTGGCCTGGATTTCGATATCCGACGCCTGTCCCTGGAACCCGCCCATGGGCTGATGGATCAAAATTCTTGAATTGGGAAGTGAATACCGCTTGCCCTTGGTTCCCGCGGTTAACAGCAGTGCGCCCATACTGGCCGCCTGGCCGATACAAACGGTTGCAATGTCGGGTTTGATGTATTGCATGGTGTCATATACCGCTAATCCTGCCGTAACAATACCGCCGGGCGAATTGATATAAAAGTTGATGTCTTTGTCAGGATCTTCGGATTCAAGGAACAACAGTTGCGCAATGAGAAGATTCGCAACCTCGTCGTTCATGGCAGTTCCCAGAAAAATAATCCTATCTTTGAGCAGTCTCGAGTAAATATCGTAGGCTCGCTCACCCCTGCTGCTTTGCTCAATTACCATAGGTATTAACGGCACCAATCATCTCCTTATTTAGCTTTTTTCTAAGTTTATACCTGATTTTATCAAAAGTCGCTGTCTTCCCATTTCAAATCGTTCCTAGGCGCCGTCTTTAAGTTCATCGGCCTCGGTTTTTTGCTTCAGCTCCGGCTCGGTTTCTTGAACATCGCTACTTTTAATAATAAGCTTGATGGCTTGCTTTTCAAGTAAGGTATGTTTAAAAAAATCGAGATTGTCCTCGTTTTTCTGGTAATAATTTTTGATGGCATCAACGGGCTGATTCAGCGCCTTTCCCATTTCCTCGAACCCGTCTTCCAGTTCCTGATCCAAAAGCGTCAGCTCCTCCTGTTGAATGATCTTGTCTAAGATCAGGTGGCGTCTGACCTTTTTTTCCGCTGTTTCACGATGTTTCTCCGAAAGCGCCTCTCTTGTCAATCCTTCATCTTCCATAGATTTGTTATAATACGTCAGCGTCTTTTCAATTTCATCGATAATGCTGTCCAACTCATACGCAATCATGGATTCCGGCAACTCAAATTCGGTTTTTTCGATGAGACCCGTGTAAATCTGCTCGTTGAGTTCCTGCTCCACACGTTTTTGATATCCCTCATTTAAATTGTCCGTTATGGCACTTTTCAATGCATCCAGC
>JBAUWG010000260.1:0-1752 GCA_049583675.1 Desulfobacterales bacterium
GGATATTGAAATGCCGGAAATGAACGGGCTTGAAGTTCTTGAATATATAAAGGAGAAAGAGCTTGAGGTTGGGGCCGTTATGCTCAGTACGCTGACGCATGAAGGCGGCGAAATGACCATGAAGGCGCTGGAGCTGGGAGCGTTTGATTTTATTCCCAAGCCCCAAGACGGCACCATGTCTGAAAATACGGAAAGCATAAAAAAGACCATTTCTCCGATATTAAAAGCATTTAAGCGACGAAATGAAATTAAACATCTTCTCAAAGGGGAAAAGTGCCGGGGTGACGCCGGCAGAGAAAAACCGCCTTTATCCGTATCGAGTCAGATCGTTGAGCGAATGAATACGATTTCGGGACGATTAACGAAAAAATCGGAAATTGTCGGCATTGGCGTATCCACCGGAGGTCCAAATGCGTTGGCCCAAATGATGCCGCTCCTTCCGCCGGATATCGGGGTTCCTGTCTTAATTGTCCAGCACATGCCGCCGATATTTACCGCATCGCTGGCCAAGAGTCTGAATGCAAAATGTTCTCTGGAAGTCAGAGAAGCAAGAGACGGCGAACCGGTAACATCAAATGTTGCGTTTATCGCTCCGGGCGGCAGACAGATGAAAATCAATTCCGCCGGCGACGGAAAAAAACGGATCATCAGAATTACCGATGATCCGCCCCAAAACAATTGCCGGCCTTCCGTGGATTATCTTTTTGAATCCATCGCTCATTATTATGTCGGCCGCGCCACCGGGGTCATTATGACCGGGATGGGCTCTGACGGCTTTCGCGGCCTTGAGTTGATGAAAAAGAACGGATCCACCATCATTGCTCAAAATGGAGAGACCTGTGTTGTTTACGGTATGCCGAAAAAACCGATAGACGCCGGTATTGTCGATATTATTGCGCCGTTGGAGATGATTGCCGGCGAAATATGCCGCACGGTGAAGTAGCTGGATGAAACAAGGCTCAATGATAAAAGTTACGGCTGATGATTTTAAAGTCATCTCGAAATATATTTTAAACATATCGGGAATCGAACTCGACAAGTGCAAGGCGTATCTTATCGAAACGAGACTTGGCGGACTGGTCAGGGAATATCAATGTTCTTCTTATGGGGAGTTGTGCAGCAGAGCCAGAATAGATTCGAGTAAAACCATAGAAAACAGGATTATCGACGCCATCTCAACCAATGAGACCCTTTTTTTCCGGGATGCCAGGCCGTTTGAAGTGCTTCAACACAAAATACTGCCTGATTTGATCGATAAAAGGACGGAGAAATTTTCAGGGCTGTTTCCGATACCGATACGAATTTGGAGTGCGGCCTGTTCTACAGGCCAGGAAGTTTACAGCATCGCCATCGTGTTAAGGGAACTTTTACCGGATTTAAAAAAATATCAAATCCGGTTAATCGGCACGGATATTTCAGACGCCGCGATAGCCAAAGCCAGTTACGGCAGATACAATAAATTTGAGATCGAACGCGGTCTGTCAAAAAGTGTACTTCAGAAATATTTTATTCCAAATGGCGGGAATTGGAAAATTTGCGATGAAATCAGGGCCATGGTTGCCTTTAACAAGCGAAATATATTACAGCCCTTTAACGGGATGGGGAAGGTGGATATCATATTTTGCAGAAATGTCGCTATTTATTTCAAACCCGAAGACAGAAAAAGACTTTTTGAGAAGATTGCCGGTGTCCTGGAGCCGGACGGCTACCTGATTATCGGATCTTCGGAATCCCTGACCGGCACGAGTCCCA
>JBAUWG010000261.1:0-1511 GCA_049583675.1 Desulfobacterales bacterium
GTATTCTGGCGAAGGCGAATAAAAGACTTTTTTAAGCCAATATGTCGATGATGTCAAGGCAAGAAGGTGTAAACATCTCTTCCAGGCCGATCTATTGAAGGCCCGATCATACCTATTCAGGGAGTGCGCTTCCCCGTGAAACGCTATTGGCAAATCGGCTTCGCCATGTCAATAGCCGTCCTTATCTTCGGCCGACCCCTCGGTTTATATGTTCGCAAATCCGGTTTACCGTCAATTCTGAATTTTTTATACAATCACCGACGGAAATTCCTCCCCGGTAATTCCCGCTTAAAAATATACCGGGATTGTTTAACTCGAAGGTTTCAAAGTATCTTTCGTGTTCGATGTATCCAAGACTGTATTGGGGGATGGCTTTCGGCCATATTTTTTCCGTGACAAACACGGGCGCTTTCCTAATCTTCATTATTTGCTTGAACTCTTCAATCACCGCGTTGATGTGACTACCATCGTTATTATCACATAATTCGGGAGATCGCGCACCGCCGACAAATAGGGTAAACGCCGCCATATCGTCATTTGCCCGATGGGGAAATATTGCCGAATTCCATATTGCTCCCAAAAAAGTCTTATTTTCTTTTTCCGGAATTAAAAATCCGAATCCGTCGAGTACCTGACCCACCGCTTCCTTCCGGAATCCTAAATACAGCACCTTTACCGGCGGGTAATAAATGTTATTCAAATGATCGAACAGTTTATTGTCCCTATCGTCAATAATCGATGCGGCATGATACGCCGGAATCGCGGAAAGTACAATATCGGTGATAATTTCTTCCAACTGATTGTTATGACGGTACAATACTTTAAATTTTCGCCCTGATTTGATGACGCTTTCGACCCGGCAATTGTATTTGATTCTGCTGCCTAATTGGGCGGCAATGGCTGCGGGAAAACTTTGCATCCCTTTTTTAAATGAGAACATCCTGGCGCTTTGTTTGGATGGTTCCGCCCGTTTTTTCCTTTCTTGAGCGCCCAGGATCATTCCTTTAAACAATCCGCCGTATAATTCTTCCAATCGATATAACTTGGGTAATGCAGATTGAACGCTTAGATTGTCGGGATTTCCGGCGAATATGCCGGCGACAAACGGATTTACTGCGTAATCAAGAAATTCCCGACCTAATCTTCTGATTACAAATTCAGAAATGCTTTGGTAATACCCATCATGAGATTTTCTCGAAAACGGTTCGGCCAAAAGACGCAATTTCGCTTTCAATGAAAACAGTTTTGTTTTCAAAAACGCAGCCGGATGGGTGGGCAGGGCATGAAGCTGATTATTTTTTAAAATATATCTTTTGTCGGCTTTCTTTAAAGCATAGACCATTTCGTCTTTAAGTCCGATCTGCTCTACAAGTTTTCCGATGAGCGGCGTCGTTTCCAATCCGCTGTTCGGTCCATAATCAATCAAAAATCCATTTTCATAGCGGGTGACCATCGATCCGCCGGGTTCTTTTTTGGACTCGAGAACCGTTATCTCAAATCCTTTCCTGGTC
>JBAUWG010000262.1:0-5915 GCA_049583675.1 Desulfobacterales bacterium
TCGGTGCTGTGTTTCAACTGGATGGCTTTGGCAGGACATTCCGACGCGCAGATACCGCATCCCATGCAGGCTGACGGCGGAATCTCGGACACCCCGTCTTTATTGATAAACGGCGCATTGAACGGGCATACGCGAACACACGCCAAACACGCCGCACATTTTTCAGGATCGATTTCGGCAACGGCTGCGGACGTGGTCATCTTCTCCTTGCACAGAATTTTCATGGCCTGCTGCCCGGCGCTTTTGGCCATGGTGACACTTTCTTCGATGAATCGGGGGCTGTGAGCAAGACCGGCCAGAAAAATACCCGAAGCGGCAAATTCAACCGGTCTTAATTTGACATGGGCCTCCAGGAAAAAACCCGTATCGGCAACGGGCAGTTTAAAAAGACGGGCAATTTGCACGGCCCCTTCACCGGGCCGGATGCCGGCGCTCAACACCACCAGGTCGGGCTCGACGCGAAAATCCCGGTGAGAGCTGCGATCCGTGAAATCGACGATCAATTGACCGGCGTCTGCGTACACGGCCGGTTTTTCTTCGGGGATATACCGAAAAAACAGGACGCCTTTTTCCCGGGCTTTCTGATAGTATAATTCTTTGAATCCAAAAGTTCTGACATCTCGATACAACACCACCACCTGTGCGCCGGGGTTCATTTCTTTGAGCTGGATGCTGTTTTTTACGGCAGCGGAACAGCACACCCTGCTGCAATAGGGAAAGTCTGATTCCCGGGACCCCACGCATTGAATCATGACAATTCTTTTGAGTTGACGGGCCCACGAAGGATCATCCGTCAAACGCTTGGAGAGCTCCACCTGGGTGAGAATCCGTTCATCCTGACCGTAAAGATATTCTTTGGGTTCGTAGGGCCGCCCGCCGGTGGCCACCACCACGGCGCCGTATTGAATATCGATGCGCTCGTCATTCTTTTGAATGGCCCCGGTAAAGGCCCCTAAATGTCCGCCCTGGGAAACCAGTTCGCTGTCCAGATAAATGGAAATGTTCGGATGATGGGCGACCCTTTCAGTGAGATAACGGATCAATCGCGCAGGGGAATGTCCTTCCAGCGTGAATTTGAGATTCTGTGCAAAACCTCCCAGCCGGTCGCTTTTTTCCACCAGGTGAACAGGGTATCCCTGATCCGCAATGGTCAATGCAGCGGTCATGCCGGCCAGGCCTCCGCCGATGACCAGTCCGTTATTCATCACCGGGTACGATTTGTCATACAGCGGTTCAAGCTGAACGGCCCGGGCCACACTGGCTCGAATCAGTTCTCTGGATTTTTGGGTGGCTTTTTGCCGATCGTTCCCATGAACCCAGGAACACTGATCCCGGATGCTGGCCAGCTCGAACAGGTACGGGTTCAATCCTGCTTCTTTTAAGGTTTCCTGAAAGAGCGGCTCATGGGTTTTCGGCGAGCATGCCGCCACCACCACGCGGTTCAGCCGGTGCTTTTTAATGAGATCGACAATGTTCTGCTGGGTTTCCGTGGAACAGGTAAACATAAAATCGGTTGCGAACACCACGTGGGGGAATTTCTTCACGGCCGCCACCACATTTTCAATATCCACGACGCCGGCGATATTGGTGCCGCAATGGCACACAAAGACCCCTACCCTGGGAACGGCTTCAATGGGTATTTCCGCCACGGTCTCTTGGGCGACGGTTTCCGTATTTCTGGCGTTGCTGATGAGGATGGCGGCTTCGGCCGCGGCGGCGCCGGCCTGGATGACCGTTTCGGGGATGTCTTTAGGCGCTTCGATGCCGCCGCACACAAAGACGCCCGGCCGGGATGTGGAAACCGGTTCGTCAAATTCCGTGGTCAAAAATCCATAGGGGTTCACGGCCAATCCCAACCTTGCCGAAAGATCGGCAAACCCTTCAGACGGTTTGAAGCCGGAAGATAATACCACCAGATCGTATTCTTCTTCTTTTTTCCGATGGAGGTGGTGATCAAACGTCTCGATGATCAGATTCTCGTTTTCAGGATTCAGATAGATCTGAGAAATCATGGATCGCCGGTATTCCACGCCGTAATTGAAACGTGCCCGATCCACGTAATCGTCGAACCCTTTGCCGTGGGCACGAATATCCATGAAGTAAATGGCGGCCCGGGTGTCCGGCTCATGGGTACGGGTCAAAATCGCCTGTTTGGCGGCCTGCATGCAGCAGACCGACGAGCAAAAGGGGCGGTTTCTGGAAGGATCCCTTGACATGACGCACTGAATCCAGGCAACGCTGCGGGGGACTTTCCCGTCGGACGGCCGCCGCAGGTGCCCTTCATAAGGACCGGTGGCCGACAGCATCCGTTCATATTGCAGGGATGTCACAACATTTTGATACCTTCCGTAGCCGAACTCCCCGTCTTTGGTGGTCAACGCCGGTTCGAAGCCTGTGGAAATCACCAGTGCGCCGGCTTTGATTTGCAAGGTTTCCGGCTTCTGATCGTATTCCACGGCGTCAGCGGGACAGATTTTTTGGCAAACCCCGCATTTCCCTTTGGTTAAGTAAAGACACTGGTCGGCATCGATGGCATACTTTAAGGGAACCGCCTGGGGAAAGGTTAAAAAGGCCGCTTTTCGCATCCCCAAGTTGCCGTTGAACGGATCCGGAACCTTTTTGGGGCATTTCTGGGCGCACTGGCCACATGCAATACATTTTTCCTCGTTGATGTACCGGGGACGTTTTTCAATTGTTGCGAAGAACCGGCCCGGGTTTCCGTTTAGATCGAGGATGCGGCTTCGGGTCATAATTTCGATATTCGCATGCCCGGCCACTTGGACCAGCTTGGGTGAAAACATGCAGGTAGAACAGTCATTGGTGGGGAATGTCTTGTCCAGACGGGCCATTGTGCCGCCCAGGGTGGGAGATTTTTCGACAAGATAGACATAAAAGCCGGTATCCGCCAGATCGAGGGCGCACTGGATCCCGCCGATCCCGCCGCCGACAACGATGACTTTTCCCACCGGATTGTTAAGATCACCCGACATAATGATGACATTCCATTTCTAAAGTGCCTAAAGTTTGATGTGAACTAAAATGCCTAAAGTTAAGGTAGCGCTAACGCGCTATTTTTAAATTATAATTTTTAAAGTATTTCTTAAACTTTAGTTCACTTTAGCTCACTTTAGGCACTTGTAACTTTTTTTCATTTTGATATTAAATTGCACCGATTTTGTTTAACAGCGAAACCGGGTCCGCAAAATGCATCTTAAACCATTTCGGATTCGCTCTATCGTTGAAACTCAGCCGGATTAGCTCGGTAAAATAAAACACCGGAATCGGCCGTTCACGCCGGTCTCTCTGAATCATATCCAGATTGGACTGGCACAGCGGGCATGATACGGCAATGGCTTCGGCCCCGGCCTGCCGTGCTTTGTCCAACAGTCTTTTTGTCAGCGAATCTCCGATCTCCTTACGTCCGATACCGATGCCGGCACCGCAACAGGTTGCCTTGTAAGACCAGTCGATCACCCGGGCGCCGACGGCAGCGGCGATGCGATCCAGAGTTTGGGGATTTTCATAATCCGTATACCCGGTAATCCTGGGCGGGCGAACCATCTGGCAACCATAATAGCAGACCAGGTTCAGTCCGCTGAGCGGCTTTAACACCCGGTTCTTGATCTCTTTGATCATGGCCGGCTGGGCCAGAAATCGCGTCATATCATGGACCCTCAGGTCACCGGTCACCGGCCACGGGATATCCAGAACCTTTTTTTGTATCATCTGCTGAGAATACCGAAGGCGATTGAAGCAGTTGGCACAGGGAGAAACAATATCAAGACCCATTTGCTCCGCGGCATACAAATTTCTTGCCGGCAGAAAGACGGACATCGCTTCACTGAGACTGTGGGCGGCCGTTGCCCCGCAACAGGACCAGTCGTCGATTTCGACCAGATCGATATCCAGGGCTTGAAACACCGCTTCAATAGATCGGGCATAATCGACGGCCATGCCTTCCAAAGAACAGCCGGGATAAAAAGACAGTTTCATCAGGCAATTTCCCCGCGGGCCTGCGTATAGGCTTTTTGTATATCTTTTATGGCCTTTGACCTGGCGGTAAACGGCTTCAATCTGCCTTTTCTCAACATGGCCAGACCCAGCAGCAGCTCATCTTTTAAGTTCCCGCTTTTTATTTTTTCATGCAAAACATCCGGCTTCGAATAAAAGGCATTCATCAACCTAAATTCATTGACCCTGCCCGACTTTCTCAGGATCTCCAGAAAAGTCTGATGAAAAAGGGCGAGTTGCTTTTCTTTGGGCGTGACGGACGAGTGAAACGCAATGTTTCTCAAGTGATTGATCGTTTCGGCAACCCTTACTTCATTGGGGCAGTAAGTGGAGCACATTTCGCAGGACAAACATACCCATATGGTGGACGACTTCAACAGATCTTCCCGCCATCCCAGTTGGACATAACGTATGACCTGATGGGGTTTGATGTCCATAAAATGGCTGACCGGGCAGGCATTGGTACAGCGTTCACATTGGTAACACGCCGACACGTTCGCCTTGATTTCACCTTGAATTCTATTTAAAAAATAGTCCCCTCTATCACCGATTAGCTTTCTTGTTTTCATCGGCGGATGCTCGGTAGGCTTTCCTGTTTTCATCGCTTGGGATTGCATTGTCTTACCTGTTATTGAAGCGTACCCTTCAGCCCGACGAACCAAAATCCCCGCCGCACGGCATCGGCGGGTGCGTCCGCTTTGTTCCGGCAATCTGCAGTCCCGATACGGCGGGATTTGCCGGTCCGGTCAGAGTGTCAGCGGGGGTTAGAGATTCTGAATGGTGTTTACGACCTGCGTCAAAACATCGCAGGATCGGCAAACTTTCATCTTTTCTTTCCATTTTTCATGGGCAGTGCCGCAGCAAATGGTTCCGTTGATAAACCAGCAAAACTTGCCTGCCTGAAACTCCCACGCGGGGCATGCTTTTTTCTGTTTGGAGGGGCATTTTTTAACAGCCCAGCAGGGTTTTTGGGATTTATCGGCGCCTCTTCTTCTGGCGAACAAAAAAAACATTTGCCTTTCGACATGCGGCGGCACGGTTCGCCAGCCCTGCTCGTAGCTGTGTATGGCCTTGATGGATACCCCCAAAAGCTGCGCCATCTCCTTTTGCGTTTTGTTCAGGTTTTTCCGAAGTTTTGCAAATTCCGTACTGTCCATAAATTCCTCCCTCTTTTTCCTTCGTTCGGCTGCGACAAAATCCTCCGCGCTAAACCTGACACATCGTGGTATATCCTGTCAACAAAAAAATCTTTGTGTTGTTGTTAAATAGTATTGAATTCCCGCAAAGGTCAACTACATTAAGACATGACGCCGGGCTGTGGGCTAAAGGCAAGAAGAAAGGAGGATTGGAACAGCTGCCGTTCGCTGCCGGCGCATCGCTTTTCATCGGCACCCGCTGATTCTTGCCAAACAAACCGAGTGCTTTGCACCCGGATGCAAGTTCAACGTTGAAAGCACTACCGGGACGGTGCGGAGGTTCCCAGCACGGTGGCTTCAAAATTCGTCAGTTTCTCACGCATTTTTTTTGAAATCTCAAGGTATTTTTGACTGAGATCATAACGGTAATCCCCGTGGATTTTGTTGATAGTATGTTGCATCTGCCTGAGTATCTTTATCTTTTCTTTCCAGAGCTTTGTCATATATTGAAAATGTTTCTTTGAATTATTCATCATGGCTTCGGAATATTCATTCACCAGATCGCAAAAATAGCGGTATTCTTCGTCAAGGATAGAGGCAACTTTTTCGGTTTTAAGGGTTTGTTGCGTAATGGTGTGAAAATGGTGCCCGGAAATGCTCAACGTGACGGCTTCTCCAAAAATGTGAGGGTGTTTGACCATGTTCCGAAAAATAAACTTAAGATACTGAAATCCATATGGCGTGAAAAGCTGTAAGTAAATGGACTTG
>JBAUWG010000263.1:0-2077 GCA_049583675.1 Desulfobacterales bacterium
CGAGTTTCAAGGTACTGTGGTGAAAAAGGTCTTCCATCCCTTAAAGTGAAAACATCTTTGGTTCGATCAAAAACCACCAGGTGACCGTCGTCATCTATAAATCCCTTGTCTCCTGAATAGAGCCAGCCGTCTTTTAAGGTTTCTCTAGTTGCTTCGGGGTTTTTGTAGTAGCCCAAAAATACCGAAGGGCTTCTGGTGAGGATCTCTCCATCTTCGGCAATCCTGATATCCGTTTCCGGGATTGCATGACCCACGGTATCGAATTTTATGTCCCCGCTGCGATGAACCACCGAAATACCGGCAACTTCCGTCTGACCGTAAATCTGTTTGAGATTTACCCCCAGTGCATGAAAAAACCGAAAATGGTCCGGCCCCATGGCGGCTCCGCCGGTATACGCATTGCGTACGCGGGACAGTCCGAGATGATCTTTGATTTTCTTTTGAATGGTAATGTACGTCAGCCAATTTAGGAGTTTCCAGCGTGCAGGGATCGGTTTTTTCTGAAATTTGAAGTCCGCCACATGGTACCCTATTCTGCTGGAAAGTTCATATAATTTTCGTTTGATCCAGGTAGCGTCCAAGTATTTTACTTGAACCGTCCGGGTCATCTGCTCGTACATGCGCGGAGGAGCGAACATCACATGAGGTCCTATCTCCCTGATATTTTCTTGAGCGGTTTCCGGCTCTTCCGGGAAATTGATGGTATATCCAACCTGAAGACCGCATGAAATCGACATCATCTGTTCCCCAATCCACGCAAAGGGGAGATAAGAAACATAGTCGTCCGTTGGCGAGCAGGGATCCACTGCCATGAGATGCTGTCCCATGGTCAGCATATTGTTGTGGGATAACAGCGCCCCTTTCGGCAACGACGTGGTTCCGGAAGTATAAAACAGCAACGCGACCTCATTCCCGTGGCCTTTTTGAATCAAATCTTCAAACAGCCCGGGGCGCTCCAGGTCAAGTTCCCTTCCGAGATGCTGAACCTCTTTAAAACTTATCAAATAGTCCTGATCGTAACCCCGCATCCCTTTGGGATTATCCCAAATAATTTTTTTCAGATTGGGACATTCCTTAATAACAGAGATGGCCTTGTCGACCTCCTCCTGTCCCTCTCCGAATAAAAATTTTGTGTCTGAATGGTCGATGATGTATTTGACCTCGTCAATCAGGCAATCCTGAAACAACCAGACTCCGACACCCCTTGCGCATAACGCGGCCATTTCCGCCCATAAACCTTCAGGACGATTATCGCCGATCATTGCGACCTTATCTCCTTCTTCAAGGCCCAATCGGATAAGTCCCAGTGTCAAGTACTTGACGTTTTCAAAATAATCGTGCCAGGTGATGGGCTGCCAGATGCCGAATTCCTTCTCTCGCATGGCCACCCTATCCTTGCCGTATTGGCGGGCTTTTTCAAAAAAAAGCTTGGGAATGGTGAGATCTTCTGTTATTCGAATACCGTACGGATGGATATTGTGAATCGATTTATCGTCTTGTTGCATACAGATCCTCTTCACCCAGGTACGCCTTAATCACTTCAGGATGATTCTGAACTTGCTCCGGCGTCCCGTCAACGATCATGTTGCCGAAATTGAGAACAAAGACACGATCGGACAGATCCATGACCACGCCCATATCATGCTCCACCAGGATACAGGTGACCTTCCACTGTTCGTCTTCGTTAATATCCAACACAAAGCGAGCCATGTCTTCGACTTCTTCAAGGTTAAGTCCGGCCAGCGGCTCATCCAGAATCAACAATTCCGGTTCCAGAGCCAACGCCCTGCCCAGTTCCACTCGCTTTTGAAGTCCATAAGGCAGCATGCCTACCGGTTTGTGGCGGATGTGTTCAATTTCCAAAAGATCGATAATTTGTTCTTCAATAAAGCGTCTATGCTCGGTCTCCTCACGGGCGGTTTTGCCGACATACACCGATCCGCTGGCAATGCCTGATTTCATATGGATATGTCGGCCCAGGCGGATGTTGTCCAATACCGTCATCCCACCGAAAACTTCGACTTTCTGAAAAGTCCTGGAAATACCAAGCTTGGCCCGGTGACACGGCCTGAGTGCA
>JBAUWG010000264.1:0-5748 GCA_049583675.1 Desulfobacterales bacterium
ATACAATATAAAGCACGTTTTGTGGGTTATGAACAAGATTTCCGATAAGCCGCTGGCCACGCAGGTGGCGGAGGAGATCCGGCGTCTCATCCGTGCCAACAAATTGGTGAGCGGACAGCGGTTGAGCGAGCAGCGGCTGTGCGAGAGGCTCGGCGTCAGCCGCACCCCCCTTCGAGAGGCCCTGCGTATTCTCAGCGCCGAAGGGTTAGTGGCCATATCTCCCAACAAGGGAGCGCGCGTGGCCGAATCTTCCATTGAAGACACCTTTCACATGTTTGAGGCCATGGGGGTTCTGGAGGGAAGCTGTGCTCGCCTTGCCGCCGAACGACTGACGGATACGGATCTGGAAAAAATGGAAAGGCTCCATGAGCAGCTGGAAGCATGCCACAAAAACGGCGATCCGGAAAGTTATATGAGCTGGAACAGAGAATTTCACGAATTTGTACAGGAAAAGGCAGGCAATCCAATATTGGGAAGAATCGTCTCCGGTCTGCGGGACGTCATCTTACTCCATCGCTATCGCCAGATTTATCGCCCGGGACGATTTGACGAGTCCATGGAGGAACATCGCAGGCTCATTGAGGCTTTTCGGGCGCGGGACAGCGAACGCGCCGAACGGGTGATGCAGACTCATTTGCAAAAGCAGTGTCAGGCTCTTGTCACCTATTACGCCGAGAAGGGAAAGAAAGTCATTCAGCCGGGCGATTGAATGATACCGTCGATAAGAAATGCTTTGGGGCCGTGAAGATAGGTCGAGACGGGCAGCCCATCAATCCCCGTTATGAGGACTAAAAAGCTGTCCAACCACCCATTAACTGTCAAACCAAAACAAGGAGGGTTCCAAATGCTTGCAAAAAAAATCTATGCTTTTTTCACCGTCACTCTTTTTGTAGCCTGTGGCTTGCTGTTTACTCCCAAACTTTCGCAGGCCGCCTCGGTCACCTTGAAGGTTTCGCATCAGTTTGCCGCCGGCGATGTGCGCGACCTGATGGCACATGCTTTCGGAGACATGGTGACCCAAAAAACCCATGGCGCGATCAAGTTTCGATACTATCCCGCCGCCTCCCTTTTCAAAGCCAAGGAGCAGTGGGACGCCATGCGAAACGGCGCTCTTGATATGTCGGTCCTGCCGCTGGATTATGCTTCGGGAAAGGTTCCCCAATTGTCCATCACGTTGATGCCCTGCACCGTGACCAGCGTCGAGCAGGGCGCGGCCTGGAGAAACAAGCCCATCGGCAAGAAAGTTGCGGCTGTGATGGAGAAAAACGGCGTCAAAAACCTGGTATGGGCCTGGTTTAGCGGGGGGATCGGCAGCAAAGTCCGGCAGGTCGTGCTCCCAGAGGACGTCAAGGGACTTAAGATGCGGGCAGCAGGAAAAAAATTCGAGTACATGCTTAAGGAGGCCGGAGCATCCATTACGAGCATGCCCTCGTCCGAAGTTTACCATGCCCTTGCCACCGGCGTACTCAACGGCATGCTGACCTCATCGGCGTCTTTCGTATCCTACAAGCTGTATGAAGTGTTAAAGTACATCAACATTCCGCGTGACTATTCCATATGGTATATGGCGGAGAACCTGGTCATGTCCGACAAAACCTGGAAGCGATTGACACCCAAACAACAAAAGGTCTTCATGGAAACATCGGAGTGGATCCATGACAAGTGGATTCCCCAACACTTCAAAGGCCTGGTCGACACGGAGATCGATGCATTTACAAAAGCAGGCGCGGACATCCACTACATGACCAAAGGCGAATTCGATCAATGGCTCGCGTTTGCCAAGAAGACTGCCTGGAAAAACTATGCACAGACGGTTCCGGGCGGCCAAGAATATTTGGATCTCGCCCTCGACGCCATGAAATAAATGGTGCGGCTTGGTCCTGGTTTTTGCCGACACCCTCTTTGCGAGCCTGAGATCCAATGGGCGATCGGTCAGGCGCGAGAAGGCTTGGTTTGCCATGGCGGACAAAGAGGGTGTCAAACCCGGAAGAAACAGGGAAGGAGACGATGAAGAAGATTTTTCGCACACTGTTTCGGATTGTTGACGGTCTGACCCTTTTCACGGGCTGGTTGGCGGCCTTGTCCCTGGTTGCGGCCGCCTTGATCATTACCGAAGCCGTTATTGTTCGAAAGCTCCTGGGAGTCTCCACCATCTGGCAAATCGAGGCTTCCGTATATCTGCTGATGTTCAGCGTATTTGCCGGTGCGCCTTTTGTGCAGAAGAATGAATGCCATTTGAACGTGGACCTGCTGATCATCCATTTTTCGCCCAAAACGCGTGAGGTCATCCTGATCAGCGTCTCCATTGCCACCTGCCTGCTGGCACTCCTGTTGGCCTGGTATGCATGGCCCATGTGGTGGGAGAGCGTCGTGAGGCACGAGCATTCCGAATCCCTTTGGGGACCGCCCCTTTGGATTCCCTATTTTTTTCTGCCGCTGGGCATGAGCCTGCTGTTTCTTCAGTACATTGTATACATTTGCAAAAAGATCGACGCATTGAAAAAGGGAAGACTGGAGACCGTGATTTTGCCGGCTGAACTTGCAGACATAAAAAAACTCGCTGCCACTGAAGAGTCCGATTCTTCTCAGCCGTAGAGGATATATAAGATGAATGAATACCTGCTTGCCGTGTTGTTGTTCGGAAGCGCCTTTTTCTTGCTGATATCCGGTATTCCCATCTGGGCCGGGCTTGCCGGGATATCTGTGGCGGCCATTCTCATTTTTTCGCCCAATCTGATGCAAACCCTGCCTTTTACGCTGTATGGCAGTATGGACAATTTCGCGCTTCTGGCCATTCCGCTTTTCATTTTGCTCAGCGCGCCCATTGCCGAGTCTCAGGCCAGCAAAGATCTTTACGAGACACTGCACAAGTGGCTTCATAAAGTGCCCGGAGGAATTGGCATTGCCAACATGATCGGGTGCGGCATATTCGCCGCTTTGTGCGGTTCGAGTCCGGCAACGGCGGCGGCCATCGGCGGAATCGGCATACCGGAGATGCGCCGGCGAGGATATTCTCCGGCACTGGCGACCGGACTGATTGCCCATGGCGGGACTTTCGGCATTCTCATTCCGCCCAGCGTGACCATGATCCTCTACGGGGTCGCGACCGAGACATCCATCGGAAAGTGCTTCATCGCCGGCGTCGTCCCTGGGGTCTTGCTGGTGCTAATGAGCTGTGTATGGGTGGGTGCGGTATTCGTTTACCGAAAATATCACCCGGCCAAGCGCGGGTCCCTGTATTACATCGATGTTGAACAACAGGGTATTACGGAGACGTTTCACTGGCGCGAGCGATTCGCTTCTCTGGTCAAGGTATTGCCCTTTGTGTTGATTATTTTCGGTATCATGGGCTCTCTGTATGGCGGATGGGCCACGCCCAGTGAGGCCGGCGGTCTCGGGGCCGTGCTGTCACTGCTTTGCGTCATGATCATCTACCGCGTCTACAGGCCTCGCCAGCTGTGGCACATCTTCATCAAAGCCCTTAACGAGAGCACGATGATCCTGATGATCATGGCTGCGGCCCTGATTTTTGCCTGGGTCTCGTCAGATCTGTATGCCACCCAGACCCTGGGTGAGCTGATACTGAAGCTTCCTGTGGGCAAATGGGGTATCATCTTTTTTATCAATATATTTCTGTTGATTCTTGGCTGTTTCATTCCGCCTGCGGCCGTGATCCTGATGGTCGCCCCTTTGCTTCTGCCCATCATCCGGGGATTGGGGTTCGACCCCATCTGGTTTGCCGTGATTATGACCGTCAATTTAGAGATCGGACTGGTGACGCCGCCGGTCGGGCTCAACCTGTATGTGGTCAAAAGTATTGCTCCGGATATTCCCATGTCTAAGGTTTTGCTCGGGGCGGCACCGTTTGTGTTGATCGATTGCCTGCTCATCGTGCTTGTGTGTATCTGGCCCCAGCTGGCGCTGTGGCTGCCGAACAAAATGATTGGTTGATAGTGGAGGAATCAATGCACAATGAATCCATTAGTTCCTGGTTTGAAAGTTCTTGTTCCAAATGGAATCAAAAGAAGGCGCTGACCTTCCTGCGTGACGGCAAAATCGAAACCGTTCTCACGTATTCTCAATTGGAACGCGAGGTCGCGGGATTCGCGGAGGCCCTGATGGCGCGGGGCGTCACCAGGGGCGACCGGGTCCTTTTGTACTTGGAGAAATCCCTGATAGCCGTGGTTGCGCACTTTGCGCTGCAGAAGATCGGAGCGGTTTCCGTCCCATTGAATCCGGGTTTCAAAAAAGGTGAAATGCAGTACCTGTTAAAGGATGCGGACGCTACCCTTTTACTGGCCGATGAAGGAAAAGGCGACTCGATTCGAAAAATCGATTCAAACGCCCGAGTCATGGAACTTCCCACACTCAAGCCCTACGGGGAAGGAATGAGCTTTGGATTATCTTCCCGTGTGCCTCTTGAGACGACCCGTACGCCGGAAGACCCGGGCATGATCATCTACACGTCCGGCACGACCGGTGATCCCAAAGGGGCCGTCCTCACCCAAAATAATCTGGTCCATGACGCGGCAAATATCATCAAGCTGTGGGATATCAGTCATGAGGATGTTCTATGTCATGCCCTGCCGCTTTTCCATGTTCACGGGCTTTGCTTTGCGCTGCACACCGCGTTGTTGAGCGGCGTTCACGTGATGATGCTGAACCGGTTCGATCCTCCGAAGGTCTTGGACGTGCTGGCTTGCAAGGAGGAAGACCGGGCCTGCACCGTCTTCATGGCAGTGCCTGCCATGTACACCCGGCTCCTTGATGTCCTGGAAGACCGGCCCCGGGATTTTTCCCATATCCGGCTGCTTACTTCCGGTTCGGCTCCCCTGCTGGTGAAGGATTTCCATCGCATCGAGCGACTGTTCGGCAGACAGCCGGTGGAACGAGAAGGAATGTCGGAAACCGGCATGAACTTTTCAAACCCGCTGAAAGGTGAGCGGAAGCCCGGCTCCATCGGCCTTCCCCTTCCGGGACTGTCGGTCCGCATCGTCAATCCCGACACTTTTGGGGACGTTTCTCCCGGCAAAAACGGAGAGATTTGGCTCAAGAGCGCGTCCATCATCCCCGGATATTGGCGCAAACCCAAAGAAACCAGAGAAAATTTCGAGGACGGCTGGTTTCGAACGGGCGATTTGGGATACGTCGATGAAAATGGCTACTACTATTTAACGGACCGGATCAAACATATCATCATTACGGGAGGTGAAAACGTATCGGCCAAAGAGGTGGAGACCATCATCAACCGCTTAGACAACGTCATCGAGTCTGCAGTGGTCGGTATCCCTGATCCCAAGTGGGGAGAAAAGGTTGTTGCGGCGGTAGTGGCCGAGGCAGGATGTGGTCTCGATCCGGATACCATAAAAGCCTTTTGCAAAGAACACCTGCACGACTGGAAGTGCCCGAAAGAGATCATATTCATCGCCGATATCCCCAGAAACACAATGGGTAAAGTGCTCAAGGATCACGTCAAAAAGATTTTCGGCAAAGTTTGAGGCCGCGGGCCAAGCATGGTTTTGGCGGTTGCCCCCGGTTCCTGACAGCAGGAGGTGCGCATGGAATTTACGGCAAATACGGTGCTCATCACCGGCGGTGCATCCGGGATCGGGTTTGCACTTGCCCAGCGATTTATTCAAGCGGAAAGCATTGAAGCAACATACGGCTTAAAAGCGTTGTAGACATCATTCCTACCACGACAAACAACTCCCTTATTTGCACGGAAAAATGTGCAAACAGCGTTGCCAT
>JBAUWG010000265.1:0-5692 GCA_049583675.1 Desulfobacterales bacterium
TCACCGGCATGCGGTGGAAATTAATTTTTAGGAGCGCCGGTGTCATAAATATCAGCGGTTTCTGTTTGCTTTGGCAGAAGACGCCGGGTCATCAGCGGTGAAAAGACATAAAAGACCATATAAATTAAAGCAACATATCCCAGATAGGGTGTAAATATGGAAATGATCAGCAACATCACATTCAAACGACCGAACCAGAAATGCTTGTCCATAAAACGGCCGAGATGCAGATAACGCACTCGGTAAAAATTCATCATAATCGCTGCAAAGATCATCAAACCGAAACAGAAAACCCCCCAATAACGCGTCCATTCCGTTGCTTGTCCAATGGTCTGATTGAACATGATTAACGGCGCCGTCACCAGCAATGCCGCCGCAGGTGTCGGCATGCCCTTAAAAAATCCGGGGATTGGGGTACGGTCAAAAGTAAAATAAACTAACCGTGAAATCCCCAAGAGTATGTAAAGCCATGCAACCAGCCCTACTGGAAGCTGCAGAATCAAGGGGTCCGACACCCCCTCCAGTGACAAATAAAAAATCCATGCCGGAACAATACAGAAGCTGACGGCATCGGCGATGTCGTCAAGAATGCCCCCGAAACTGATACGCCGTGATTCTTCCTTTTCGGCATAGCGTGCCGTCAGGCCCAGTTTTCGTGCCAGAGCCCCGTCGAGCTTATCGAAGATGGCCGCGCCGATCAAAAAAAGATAGGCCTCTCGAATACGGCCTTGATAGGCAAAAAGAACGGCCAAAAGTCCCATCATTGCGTTCATAATGGTCAATGTATTGGGGAAAAAAGACAATATGTGCCGCCGCAACCGCTCATCCTCATCGCAGATTTCGTCCAAGCAATAGCTCCCGTACTTCCGGCAATATGCGGCGATAGATCCAAAATTAATGATCAAGAAGATGATTTCGATTAAAAATAAGACGCGCAAGGGCAGATTCCCCAGGCTGGAAATCCAGGTGTATATCTTTAAATCCGGGCCACCGGTGACAAAAAAGGCATGCGCATACAGGAGCGTGCCGACAGGCGCGGCGACAATGGTTCTAAGGCGTGTGAACTCTTTCACTTCCGGTTCCGGTCCCGTGCGCATGGCGAAAAAACGCATAAAATTAGCGAAATTATCACGGATCAAAACCGTTACGCAAAGAATCAACACAAAAATGGCGTGAAGCAATTCCGCTTTGCTGCCGGCAACCGTCGTAAAGAGAAGACGCCACATGGCACCCACCGCCACCAGCGGAAAAATCGTTGAATAGACAATCTTATCCATCACCCGGTCGGCAAGATGCGCCAATGTGGAGTGAAGATGAAATCGGGTGGCCAACCATCCGTCAATCAGGTCAAAGCTCATGGAAATAATCAGCAGCATCACACCCAGGGTATAAAGCATGGGGTTGCGGGTCCACATCACCGCAAAGGCGCAAAGCATCCCGCCAAAAACCAGCGGGGGTCTGCCGTAAACCAGCAATGCTGAGAATTTTCTCTGAAAATTGAATTTTGCAGACATGCTTTCTTTTTTCCGTTATGATTTAAATTTAAGGAAATTCGAGCCTTAATAAGCCTGTTCGACCCAACCGTATATTATTCTCCACCCTTCGTTCAGTCAACCTAATAATATGGAATGGAAACCTGCTTTTCAAAAATTGACATTTATAAATTATCGGTTATACTGATTTGAAGTCGAAGATATGGATTATGCCTTTCCGCTCCGAACAATCAACTGGCCAACTACGATAAACGCCGACTGACATCAAAAATGCCCAAAGGACAAGAATTCTGATTTTACTCTACTGGAAGGAATGCGTTGTTATGCGGAGATCAATCAAGAGATATGCCAAGAAAGCGGGATCATCCCCTGGGACGCTGATCCATACCGGGGAAAAGAAGATCGAACAAACCAGAATTACGCTTATCGACTTTGATGAAGAAAATTTCCAGGAACGGGCACTCGAAACCATTGAAGAAGCGTTTCCACTGAGAGACCTGCCCACGGTGACATGGATTAATATCGACGGTCTGCACAAGGTCGACGTTATCGAAAAGACGGGTATGCATTTCAACATCCATCCGTTGGTGCTGGAAGATATTTTAAATACCGGACAGCGTCCCAAGGCCGAAGAATTCGAAAATGTGCTTTTTGTGGTCTTGAAAATGCTCGCTTATGACAAAGCGGCTGAAAAAATTCAGTCCGAACAGTTCAGCCTGGTTCTGGGGCCGAATTTTTTGATAACATTCCAGGAAGTCCCGGGCGATGTCTTCAATCTCGTCAGGGAGAGAATCCGTAAACCGCAAACCCGAATTCGTAAATCAGGATGCGACTACCTGGCCTATGCCCTTATCGATGCCATTGTGGACCATTATTTTATCATCCTGGAAGCATTGGGCGATAAAATTGAAGATATAGAAGCGGAACTCCTTGATGTTCCGACCCGCAGCACCATGGAGATCATCCACGGCTTAAAACAAGAAATGATTTATGTGCGAAAACACATATGGCCCATCCGGGAAATCATTAACGGCCTGGTAAAAAATGAATCTCCCCTGGTTCAAGATCAGATGCATGTCTATTTCAGAGATGTCTATGATCATACCATACAGGTCATCGACACCATTGAATCCTATCGGGATATTCTGGCCGGCATGCTGGATATTTATCTTTCCAGCGTGAGCAATAAAATGAACGAAATCATGAAAGTGTTAACGATTATCGCGACCATTTTCATCCCCATCACTTTTGTCGCCGGGATTTACGGCATGAACTTTAAATATATGCCGGAACTCGAATGGCGGTGGGGGTATTTTATGGTCTGGGGCTTGATTGTCGTCGTTGCCGGTATTATGATCGGCTACTTCAAAAAAAAGCAATGGCTGTAAGTCGATTCATGACCGTGTATATCAGTGGTTTATAAACCTTTTTAAAAAAGGAGGTAATCCATGTCCGCAATAAAATCGGAGGCTAAACCCAAAAAGCGAAGGGTAACTTTCTCCCTGGCGTCTCCCGATGCCAAGGAAGTGATATTGATGGGGGATTTCAACCAGTGGAATCCAAAAATTCATCCCATGAAAAAAAATAAGAATGGGGTGTGGGAAAAGGTGACCTTCCTTTCTCCCGGGACATACGAATATCGCTTTATGGTGGATGGTCAGTGGAAAAATGACCCCAAAAGCCGTCAAACGCGCACCAATCGATTCGGCTCGGAAAATAATTTTATTGACGTACAATCGTCGTAAATGATCCTGTTTCCTGCGGAACCGGAAACTATCCTTTTGGGATAGCATTCGGATCGCCCGGATTATTTACAAGACGAAATTCCAAGGGCTTATACGTATCGAGATGGATATCTCTCTGGGGAAATGCAATGACGATCCCCGCCTCGCGGAACAGTTCGTCAATTCGGAAACGGATATCGCTTTCAATGATGCGCCGATCCATAATGCGGTTCATACTGATCCAGAAGTAAAGATCGAATATCAGGGAATTGTCGCCAAAATCGTTAAAAAGCACGAAGGGTTTTGGGGCATTTCTGACCCGTTTATGCTCGTCGGCGATCTGAAGCAGAATGCGCTCCGCTTCACGAACCGGAGACCCGTAGATAATCCCTATTGTGATCTGCGCCCTGACCTCTTTGTCTGAATGGGTCCAGTTAATGATATTTTTCTCGAGAAAACTGCTGTTGGGCACCAAAATTTGGACATTGCCGCCGGTGCGGATTCGCGTACATCGCGCACCGATCTCTTCCACCATGGCAAAGTTTCCTTCGATTTCAATCAGGTCCCCGATCTTTATCGGCTGCTCCGCCATAATGATGAAACCGCTGATGAAATTATTGATCAGGTTCTGGGCCCCGAAACCAACGCCGATGGCAACGGCGCCGCCCAAGAATGTAAACAACGTCAGGGGCATGTTGACCACGCGCAGGACAAAGAGAACAATCAAAAATACGACAAAATAATTGATGATCTTCTCAACGGCCGCAGATGTCGTCTCTTTCATGTGAGCGCGCATTAATAAACGGTGAACCCAGAGAATAATTATTCTTTTGACGAAAATGAGGCCGATGATCAGAGTGATCAGGGCCACGACCAGTTTCTTGACGGTCACACCATGCTCATCGATCACCCACAATTCCATATTCCATATGTTCTGAACTTTACTTGTTACGTCGGTAATTTTTCCCCACAAATTAAAGTGTTCGCGCTTATTGGTCATCTCATCCAGAAACCGCTGGTCCAACTGTAAGGTTGCTTGCAGCATCGACAAATATTCGAGGCCGCCCCTTGCTAATGTCCCAAACGCACTCAATCGATTTTCCAGCTCGCGTCGTAAATCTTTCGAATACCCATGATCCGATAATTGTTTTTCAAGGGCTGTAATCTGGGGCTGAAGACTGTTCTGATAGCTTTCCTGAAGTCGCACGATGCGTTGGATTTTTACCTTGCCGGCTTCAATCTCTTTTTTCCAGGTATCTATTTTTTCCGGATCCACCCCGCCTTTGACCATCGCGTAACGATTTTTCCACACCTGTTCCTGTTGATTGAACAGGTTCAACATATCCTCTGACTGTTCCAGAAGTCGCTGGGAGGCTTCCCGATTCGCGTCGGCGGCATCTAAGCCGGCCTTGGCCAATGCAACATCTGTCTTTTTTTTGGCATTCGCGAGTCTTTCCTGGGCACGAAGCCAGGCATTTTCCACCGTTATCTGTCCACTGAGCTGATTCTTCAATCGCTTTTGAAGTTCATCCCTGTTCCGATTGATGGTTTCGATCTGTTTTTCCAGGTCGGCGTTGTCAAAGTGCAGGTTTTTGCTGACCCAAACAAGGTTTTGCTGTGTAACATCCGAATATTGTTTTGAAAGGCGGACTTCTATCGAAAGATTTTGCTTGGTTGTCCTCTGCAAATCGAAAATCGCCTGGGAAATTTCCAGTTTCAATCGGACCTGCTCCAGTTTCCACTTCAGTTTTGCAGTCACCTTTCCGGAATCCGTTGCTGCCAGTTCTTCTTTGGTTTTTCGCAGATCCTGCCGGCTTTCATCCAGCTTCGATCTGGCATCCTCCAAAGCCTTGTCGGTCAGGCTGACTCCCAAAATAGCCGTCTCTTTTTTATTTTCGTCTGAAATCAATTTATCGAGAATCGTATCATAAAAACTTAAGGAATACGGCGGATTCTTCGAAAGGGACACCTGCTGCTGCGTCTGCGCTTTTTCTTTCAGAAGGGTTTCTTCTTTTTCCAAGATTTTCCTTTTCTTTAAAGCGGTTACGAGCCGTTGATATACGCTGTCTAATTCCCGAAGATTTGCCGTACGCTCCTGTAACTGGACAAGGGTTATTCCCAGTTGATGGGCTGTTTGTTCATTTTCCGATGCTTCGGATTCCACCAACCTGTTTTTGATATCTTTGATTTTCAGCTCGATGTCGGCGGGATCGATCTCGGGCAGTGCCTTCTGATGGTTCACTGTGGCGGGGCTTAATTTGTTTTCCAATGCCCTGGGCAGCGCCGCCCAAGACATCGAAGCCAGAACGAAGAAGACGATCATGGCATATAAGCATTCACTTTTATTCAGCTTAAAACCTTTCATCATGATTGGCACCGAGCTTTCAACACTCTAAAATGTATCAATAACAGACCCGACATGATTTCTTCCGTTCAATAATTGTCTAAAAAACAACTGCAAATAACAGTTATGAA
>JBAUWG010000266.1:0-7744 GCA_049583675.1 Desulfobacterales bacterium
CCCATAGACCTTATCATTGGAGATAAAAAAATACGACAGCGAATCGAACACTTAGATGAGATATCTGCCATCGAAGAATCGTGGCGCAACGAACTGGAAGCGTTTGCGGAGACGAGCCGGAGCATTCACCTTTATAAATAAAATCGTGTATCGATTTTATGAAGCACGGCTTTGCCGCTTGGTTTGGCGAGATCTGCTCACACTGTCAATTTATACTATAAATGGCCGTAATCCCTGAATCATCAATCGACAATCATCATTCATCAATCACCAATCGACATGGCCCATAACGACATCAACTGGAAACGGATGGTTTTTAAAAAAAATAAGGTCTGGCTGGCAATGGATCAGGATCAAAACCCGGTCGTCAAAAACGGCAAGGTGCTGATCAAATATCAGCTTGACCAAGATTATGAATATTGGGTTGTCGCTAAAAATATAAAGCCGATGGTTTCGTTGCAACGGGAGACAAAATCTGCAAACAAGAAATCGCCGTCCGATTCTGCTGGATATAATGAGAAGGCGACACCCAAAACCGCATCAAGGCCTAAAACGCTTAAAACAAAATCCGAAAAATCCTCTTCGGTCGAAACGCATTGCGACGACGCCATCTGCATTTACACAGACGGCGCATCTTCAGGAAACCCCGGTCCGTCCGGAATCGGGGTGCTTTTACGCTTTAATAAACATGAAAAAGAGATATCGAAGTATATTGGTATCGCCACCAACAACATAGCGGAACTTGAAGCCATTCGGTCGGGTCTTCTGGCAGTAACAAATACAAATCTTCCGGTACGGGTCTTTACGGACAGCAGTTATGCATACGGCGTCCTTGCTCTGGGATGGAAAGCAAGAAAAAATCAAGCGATCATCGCATCCATTAAAAAAATTCTTTTAAAATTCAATGACCTGAAATTCATCAAAGTTAAAGGCCATGTGGGCATCGAGGGGAATGAAAGAGCTGATGTGCTGGCCACTTCCGCAATAAAAAAATAAGCGCCCGCTACCGGCAGCAAGGCGCTTATATGCAAATTTTAAAGACCCAACACCATTTAACGTCTGTCAACGGCGGAACGTTAAGTCGGCAAAAACACTTTTCACCTTTGCTTAAACGTTCGGCACCTTATCGCTTCATTGGATTTTTACTCACAATAACACAATAAAAAGACAAAAAAGGTTGGGCCGCTCCTTTATATTATTCTTTTTCAGCCTTTAACGTTTCAATTTCTTTTTTAAGTTCATTAATTTCCGATTTGTACTTTTCGGTGTCATCTGTATCGACTGAAGTGTCGACCGTCTTATCCTCTTTTTTCCAAGTATCTTTGAGTTCGTCAAATCCCAAGTAAAGTGCCAAACCACCGCCAAGCAGAAGCATTACCGGAATAGCGCCAGCCAAAAGTTGCAAAAAGGGTTTCCACCATATGGACATGCCAATGAGACCCAATACAGCTCCGACCGCACCGCCTATTAATGTTTTCATAAAAAATCATCCTCCTTTAATTTGAATTATAATTTAATCGGCTTTTTTCGTTATTTGTTTTTTGTGAATCCGTATATGACTTTTTCGGTGCTGATAAAAAATAATCGGGAAAGAAAAGATGCTATGTAAATACATATAGTTGTTAATAGCAAATAGAGATTTTGAAAATTATCACAACTTATTTTGTAACGCAAGCTTAATTTTGTAAACAAGGATGTTTATTTGTATTTGTAAATTTTAAGATTTTAGTCTAACATATCTTATTTAATGTTTATTGGAAGATCATATTGGAATCGACACATGTTAAAATGGATAAAAACCAAACAGGCTGCATTCAGAGAAAAAAGAAAGACAGAACCCGGTTCGGCCGTCCAAAATGATTATGATCATTATTTTTGCCAGCTCCCCGAAAACATCGGCATCGCATCGAGTTTTTTTCTCAAATTATTTTTCTCCGGTCTTAAGGTGGTGGAAGAGCAGACCCGTGAATTAAACAGACTCCATAAGGAAGGTGTTGTTGTTTACGTCACCAAATACAAAAGCTACTTTCGGTTTCTTTTTTATTATACGCGTTATAAGCGGGATCGGCTTCCATTTCCTCAAATCGGCTTCGATTATAACGTGATACTTTGGCAGCCGGTATCACGAATTATTAAAATTGTATCGGCGCATGTCCGTTACTTCATTCAAAACTTCTCATTACCGGATCCTTATCAAAGGGGATATATCCGACAGGAGCTTTTGAATGGACGATCCGCACTCCTTTCCCTGATTGAACAAAAAGGTTTTCATCGAAGATTTATAAAGGCAAAAACAGACCCGATCCAATACCTTATCGAAATGCAGGAATCCGTCGACCGCCCCATATTTCTTGTCCCTTTGCTGATGTTCTTTGACAAAGATCCCCATCGATCAATACCGAGTATCATCGATTTTTTTTTCGGCAGCAAAGAGAATCCCGGCAAACTCAGGAGACTCTTTATCCTTTTTAAAAATCCGGGCAAGGTTTTCGCAGAGACATCCGAGCCGGTCAACCTCAAGGATTTCCTCGATCTTGAGGAAAATCAAAAAAAGACTGTCGATCATCAGGCATTGGCGTTAAGGCGAATGCTCTTGTCACAAATCAATCGTCACCGCCAAAGCATCACGGGACCGGTTTTAAAATCAAGAGAAGAGTTGAAGGAAAACATCCTTACAAAAGAGCGACTCCAAAATTTTATGGAGCACCATTCAACAACCCGGAACATCCCTCTTCAAAAGTTTCAAAAACAGGAGAGTGATTTTCTGGATGAGATAGCGGCCGATTATAACATCATTATTATAAAACTGGCCTCAGCGCTGGTAGCATGGTTTACAAATGCCATGTTCGACGGCGTCACCGTGAATGAAGATGGTCTTAAACGAGTCAAAAGCATGGCCCAGAAAGGACCGGTCATTTTCATCCCCTGCCATAAAAGTCACATCGATTACCTGATACTCTCTCATCTGTTATATAAAAACAACATGCCTTGCCCCCACGTGGCTGCCGGAAAAAATCTCTCCTTCTGGCCGATGGGTCCGCTGTTCAGGCGCGGAGGCGCATTTTTTATACGACGCACATTTAAAGGAGCGGTGCTCTACTCGAAGGTGTTTGCCGAATATATACACAATTTACTCTCGGAAGGCTTCAACATCGAATTCTTCATCGAAGGCGGTCGAAGCCGAACCGGCAAAATGATTCTGCCGAAGCTGGGACTGCTGTCGATCCTTCTTAACGCCTATAAAAACGGTGCTTGTGAAGACCTCATTTTTTCACCGATTTTTATCGGCTATGACAGAGTGTTGGAAGAAAGTTCATACCTTCATGAAATCGAGGGGAAAGAAAAGCAACCTGAGAATTTCAGGCAGGTAATCAAAGCTAGAAAATTCTTAAAAAAAAGATATGGAAGAATCTATATACAATTTCATGATCCCATATCAATTAAAGAAATTTTACTTCAATACGGCACCCCCATCCAGGATATGTCTACCAAGGAGTTCAACATTCTCTGCCGCAATCTGGGGCACCGGATGATTAATGCCATCAATGGGGTTTCCGTCGTGACGCCTCACGCCCTTGTTGCGGCAGTCGCAATGAACTGCGCCAAAAAAAGCTTCTCTTTTGATCATCTTTTGTCCCATGTTGAAACTTACGTAAACTATCTCTTATCCCAAAAGGTCAAACTGGCCGATACACTCCTGATGGATCAAATAAATACCATAGAACATGTGCTCGATACTTACGTGCAGAGAAAATTTATCGAAAAAGTTTCCGAGATCCCTGATGCTCTGATTACCGCCGGCTTGTTCAAAGTCAACGAGAATAAGCGCCCGAACCTTGAATACTACAAAAATAACTGTATCTCTTTTTTCGTCCCGGCAGCCATCACGGCCATCGCAATACTCGTTAAAGATGCCTTTCAATTCTCTGCATCCGATTTGCACGGCGACTATAAATTCTTACAGTATTTCTTTAAATATGAATTTGCATATGATGTCGACAAAACTCCCGAATATTTCGTTCGAAAAAATCTCAAGGTCTTCATCGATGATGCTATTTTAATGCCGCATCCAAAACTTCCGGACACTTATAATCTGACCTCTTCCGGATTTAGAAAACTTCATCTTTTTTCAAGATTTCTGAAACCTTATTTTGAATCATACTGGATCGTATTAAACTTTTTGATGAAGCATCCTCAAAACTCCATGAAAGCCAAAGAACGGTTGAAAAAAATTGAAACCATCGGAAATCGCATGTATAAAAGAAAAGAGATCGAACGAAATGAATCCCTTTCCGTCATCAATTATACCAACGGCATCGATTTTTTTGCTTACAATGGCGTGAAAGGCTCGGAAGACAACGAGAAAATATTGTTTTACGCCGATGCCATTCACCGGTATCTCAATTGTGTTGGATGAAAACGGTACTCGCTCATGAAGGCGCTCATTCTCGCCGCAGGCCTTGGCACGCGACTCAGACCCTATACCGAAAATACGCCCAAGCCGTTATTTACCCTTGCCGGACGGCCATTGCTGGACATCATCATCTCCAGGCTTATTGATGCGGGCTGCAAGGCTATTGTCATCAATACGCATCATCTGCATCAAAAAATTAATTCATATTTAAGCGGTCAAAATTATTCGATTCCGGTTTTCACCCGGCACGAGCCGGTCATTCTCGGAACCGGTGGCGCCATTAAAAATGTGGCCGATTTCTGGAACGACCGTCCATTCATGGTCATCAACAGTGATATTTTTACCGATATTGATCTGAAAAAAGTGTATGAATTTCACCTGAATCACCGGCATCCCGCAACACTGGTTCTTCACAACGATCCGGCATTCAACACGGTGACCGTGGATTCGAAGGGCTTTGTCCAATCTTTTGATGACCGGTTTTCACCGCATACGGCCTCTGATCCCCATTCCCATCGGACGGCATCGTCCAAGATCGAAAACGCTGAAAAACTCACCTTTACCGGTATACAGGTTCTGAATCCGGAACTACTTGAGATGATACCCGATAATGTTTTTTCAAGCATTATCGACACCTATCAAAACATCCTCTCTCAAAAGAAAAAAATATGCGCATTTATTCCCAAAGGGTCCTATTGGAAAGATCTCGGGACACCCGAACGATACCGTCAGGTTGTCTTTGACGATATGGCGCCGAAAGCTTTCAAAGCCGCCTTTCCCGGACCGGTGAACCGAAAGATTGTTCGAACAGCGCTTTGCGGAGATGGCTCAGACCGAAAATGGTATCGTTTGGCAGACGGGATTGGGTCTCTCGTCATGGCCGATCACGGCATCAGGCGAAATGATTCAACCTGTGAAGCGGACGCTTTTGTTTCCATCGGTCTTCATCTGAAGTCCAAAGGGGTTCCCTTACCGAAAATTTATCTTTATGACACATTTTCCGGCCATGTATTCATGGAAGACCTGGGGGATATTAACCTTCAGACTTTAATGAAAAACATCCAGAATCAGGATCGCATTGTTTCACACTTCAAAGTGCTCATACAACACCTTGGGAAACTCTCCATTGACGGCCGCAAAGGTTTCAATCCGGCTTGGACCTACCAGAGTGCCGCTTATACCGAAGATCTGATCCTCGAAAAAGAATGCCGTTATTTTGTTGACGCTTTCTTAAAGAACTACTTGGGGATGAACATCAGTTTCAACGATCTCGAAGCTGAATTCAGATCTCTCGCAGAAAAAGCACTGAGGTTTTCCATTCTTGGATTTATGCATCGAGACATGCAATCCAGAAACATTATGGTCAAAGAGGACCGGTTTTATTTTATCGACTTCCAAGGAGGGAGACTGGGGCCGATCCAATACGATCTTGCATCATTGTTAATCGATCCCTATGTTAATCTGTCCCGCGATGTTCAGAATACACTCCTGAAGTTTTGCGTTGAAATGTTTTCGCCGGTTCTTCGCGTAAGCCCGAGTCAATTTCTTTCTTGTTATCGATACTGTGCCGTCACCAGAAATTTGCAGATTCTGGGCGCTTTTGGTTTTCTGACCCGTTTTAAGAAAAAAACATACTTTGAAAAATATATCCCGAATGCTATAAACACATTAAAATATCATCTTTTGGCTTTTCAGCGCGAAGAGTTTCCAATCTTAACATCCACTGTGAGAAAAATTGGAGGTACAGAATGAACCGCATAAAACTCATGGTCAATGGGTTGCCCGGTAATATGGCCACGAATATCGTCAAGCATACGCTCGATGATCGTCGATTTGAATTGATTTTACACTCATTGACCGGCCCTGAAATCACCGATACGGAAACAACCGTCCATGGCATGACCTTCGGTTTGATTCAGCCCCGGAATCGGGACCAGGCTATTTTAACCTTAAAAGATAAAGAAGGTCCTTTTTTGACTGTGGACTATTCACACCCATCGGCGGTGAACGGCAACGCCCAATTTTATTGCCGAAACGAGCTGCCCTTTGTCATGGGAACCACCGGAGGCGACCGCCGGGACCTCGAAAAGACGGTCCTCGCATCCTCAATCCCTGCGGTTATTGCACCGAATATGGCTAAGCAGATTGTCGGTTTTCAAGCAATGATGGAATATGCCGCCGATTCTTTTCCGGATCTTTTCAAAGGATATTCCCTTAAGATCAGAGAAAGTCATCAGAAAGGAAAGGCGGACACCAGCGGGACCGCAAAAGCCATGGTTCGATATTTTAACAAATTAGGTTTGGCGTTTACTGAAGATGATATTGAAAAGGAACGCGATCCCGAGACGCAAAAAACAGCCTGGGGCATCCCCGACGCGTTTTTGGGAGGGCATGGCTGGCACAATTATCGTCTTGATTCAGCCGATAAAACCGTTCGATTTGAATTTACGCACAATGTCAACGGTAGAGACATTTATGCCCAAGGCACCCTTGACGCACTCGTATATCTATCCAAAAAACTGACCGAAGGCGCCCGGGGAAAAGTATTTACGATGATCGATGTCTTAAAGGGCACATAGGATCCAGATTCAAATCAGATTCCGCTATGTCCCTGCGGCCTCTGACCCTTCGCCCTCCGGGATTGATGATATATCATTGTTGATTGATCGCCTGCGGCGGCGTTGGGTTAGAGGAGCTTTCGCTTTAAGCTAAAGACAAACGCTCTTGCCTCTAACCTTAAGGGAACGAGGTTCCCGGTCCTCCGAACGCGCAGCGCCTGCCTCTTTCCTATTTTCTCTTTTCTATTTCCTGCTTTAAGATCGCTCGAAAATAATCATGAAATATTCGCGCCGGCGATCTTTTCCACTACCTCATAGGCTTTTTCCAGGGCTTCATCCAGTTTCTCAGGTCTGCTTCCTCCGGCCTGCGCCATATCCGGTCTCCCGCCGCCGCCGCCGCCGACCACGGATGCAATTTCCTTGATCATCTTTCCGGCATGGAAGCGGTCCGTCAAATCCTTGGTCACCACGACAATGAGCAGCGCCTTGGACGTATCCGTACCACCGAGGACAACGACACCCGACTTCAGTTTCTCCTTGAATCGATCGGCCAGATCTCTCAGTTCAGCCGGTTTCTCGACCGATACCTTTTTCACCAGCATCTGCACCCCATCGATGGTTTTGATATCCTCTTGAGCCCAATGTACCGACTGTGCGGCAATCCCGGCCTTTAGATGTTCCAGCTCTTTTTCCAGCGCCTTCTGGTGAGACAAGATTTTTTCAATTCTTTGGACAACGGCATCCGGATGCTCTCTGAGCAACAGTGCCGCAT
>JBAUWG010000267.1:0-6187 GCA_049583675.1 Desulfobacterales bacterium
GGGCATGGTCGCGTTGACCGATGCCGTTGTTCTCGGCACGGCCGCCGTCGGATTCATGGTTTATATCAATGTAAAACTCACCCTCTTTGTTCTGATCCCGATGCCGCTAATCGTTTTCGGAGCCCGCTTTTTCAGCAAAAAAATGCATCGCGGTTACGAAGCGGTCCAAGGGGCCTTCTCCGAACTAACCGAAGTCGTCAGGGAAAGATTTGCCGGCATCCGCATGATCAAAGCTTACAGTCGCGAGCCGGAAGCATCGTCACGGATCGAATCCGTATCGAAAGATTATATCGGAAAAAACCTGGCCCTTGTTAGGATTACGGGATCCTTTTCTCCCATGATGGTTTTGTTTTCAAACATCAGCCTGGCGATCGTTCTCTTTTTAGGCGGCCGGCAAACCATTATGTTGACCATAACTCCTGGAGATTTCGTTGCATTTATCAGTTATCTCGGCCTGCTGACCTGGCCCATGATGGCAACGGGATGGGTCACGAACTTGATCCAGCGCGGCAAAGCATCGCTGAACAGAATCGACCGGATCATCCAGGAAAAACCGACCATCGATGATCCGCCGGACCCGGTATTGCTTCACCCTGTCAAAGGATCTATCGGTTTTAAATCTGTTACCTTTTCCTATAGACCCTATGGTCATTCGTCCGGTGCCGCACCGGTGCTGGATCGGATCGAACTTGATATAAAGCACGGAAATGTTCTTGGGATCGTCGGACCGCCTGGGAGCGGGAAATCGACACTTTTGACTTTGATTCCAAGGATTTATGATGTTGGTGGCGGCTGCATTACGCTGGACGGAATCGATATCCGAAAAATCCCACTCAGGCATTTAAGATCCATGATATCGTCCATGCCCCAGGAACCCTTTTTATTTGCAGGCACCATCAGGGAAAACATTACCTTTGACAGCCAAAAGACAAATGAATCGGAATTAATACAGGCTGTTGAGCGGGCAAGCCTCTCGGAGGTTCTCACCACTTTTCCCAATGGATTAGAAACCATTGTCGGAGAAAAAGGGATCGTTCTTTCCGGCGGTCAGAAACAGCGTGTGGGCTTGGCCCGCATGTTGTTGAAAGATTCTCCCGTCCTAATACTGGATGATCCCATCAGTCAGGTAGATCTTAAAACCGGTGAAGCGATAGTCGATACCATCCGGTCCATGGCCGGTGAAAAAACCATCATTATTGTTTCTCACCGGCTTTCCGCAGTTCGTTTTGCCGACCGCATCATCGCGCTGGACCACGGCCGTATTGCAGAATCGGGGACACATGCCGAGTTAATGGAAAACAATCAATATTATGCCAAAACATTCCGGCTCCAGGAAGTAGAGGAAGAATATGCATAGTGATTATGGATACTTCGAAGAAAAACAACTGGGAAAACCCTATGATCTCAAATTGTTGTGGCGACTGTATCCCTATACAAAACCGTATAAACTTTTATTTCTTTGCTCGATTGTTCTGGTCATTTTCATCACGCTTTTGGATCTTTCGCTGCCTTACGTGACCAAAATTGCCATTGATCGATACATTGTACCGGGTCGGGAATCGGTCAAAAATGACAAGACCGCGCACACTGAAATCGACACCCGGACGTTAAAGGCGCATATGACCGATCCTGGAATCGAAAGCATCGTCCGTAAATACCCCGGTCTTTTCAGGGTCCAAGGTTCGTCGGCGCGGATATACTTTCGTGACCTCGTTAAACTGGACAAAAAGGACCTTGCCGTCTTACGCAAACATGATCTTTCCGGCGTCACATGGATCGCGGCGTTGTTTCTTGCCGTGGTCATTTTAAATTTTGTTCTCAATATTGTTCAGGTACTCATCATGGAATATGCCGGCCAGATGGTGATGCATGATTTGCGATTGCGACTTTTTAATCATATCCAGAGTCTTTCCATTGCATTTTTCACGCGCAATCCCATCGGTCGCCTGGTAACACGCGTGACCAATGATATTCAGAATATGTATGAACTCTTTACTTCCGTGATCGTATTTGTCTTTAAAGATCTTTTTTTACTGGTCGGAATTGCCGGGGTTCTCATCAGCATTGATTTTAAATTGGCGTTGGCTTGCTTTACCGTCATTCCTTTTGTTCTGTATGCTTCCATTCACTTTTCGAGCCAGGCCAGAGCCGCCTACCGGATACTGAGAATAAAGATTGCGGAAATAAACACACGGTTTGCCGAAACCATCGGCGGCATCAAGGTGATACAGCTCTTTTTAAAAGAAGCGCAAAACTACCTCAGTTTTAAAAAATTAAACCGCGAGCATTACCTGGCCGGCATGAGACAGATACATGTTTTTGCGATTTTTATGCCGGTTGTCGAAATCTTTGGGGCTACGGCGATTGCCATTGTCATTTTTTACGGCGGCGGCAATGTGATGTCGGGAACCATCAGCCTCGGCGCCCTGGTGGCGTTTTTGTCATACATGAAAATGTTTTTCACCCCCATCAGAGACATCGCCGAAAAATACAATATTCTGCAAAACGCCATGGCATCGGCTGAAAGGATATTTCTGATTCTGGACAGCACGGAAACCATTCCACAAGCGGTCCGGGATATCGATCTTCTTCATCGATCCGGTTCTAAATCCTGGGGCGACGAATGGGACAGAGTCTCGGAAATTTCCTTTGAAAATATTTGTTTTGAATATGTTAAAAATGAGCCGGTGCTCAAAAATATTTCTTTTCGCATAAAAGCCGGTGAGACGTTTGCGATTGTGGGACCGACGGGATCCGGGAAAACGACCATCGTTAACCTGGTGATCCGATTTTATGAGCCGACATCCGGACGGGTTTTATTGAACGGAGTGGACATTAAAAAAAGAGGTGTCCCGGAGTTAAGATCCAAGATGGCGCTGGTCATGCAGGATCCATTTTTATTTTCCGAAACCGTTCGAGAGAACATCACCCTGGGAAGAGACAACATCCCGGATGCCGACTTTCAGCAGGTTTTAACAGATTCGAACTGCCAAACATTTATCGAACGATTGCCCGACGGCGTCCATACCGTCCTTTCAGAAGGCGGCGCATCCATCTCGAGCGGAGAACGACAGCTCGTATCCATTGCGCGGGCCTTTGCCAGCCATCCGGATCTTATTATCCTCGACGAGGCAACCTCCCATATCGACTCGGGAACCGAACAAAAAATCCAGGAAGCGCTCACCAAACTGATGGCCAACCGGACTTCGATTATTGTCGCGCACCGGCTTTCAACCGCTCGGGAAGCCGACAAAATCATCGTACTTAATCGAGGACAGATCATCGAAACCGGAAATCATGCAGAATTGATGAAGCTTCAAGGGTTTTATTTCCGGTTGAATCAGCTTCAGGGTTAAGTCTATAAATTCATTTTTCTATTGACAATTATTGTTTTTTTTGCATTATTCCGAAATTGTTTATTTTACTTGCCAAATCAAATGGCTTGTGTTTTAAACCAATGTCTAAATCCTAACAAGCATCAACATCTCAAAGTAATCAACCAAAGCCGAAGGAACCTGCCTGCGGGTACGCGGTTCCTGTTTTATTAACCCAAATATTATAGAGGAGGATTGAGTTTATGGCTTATAATGCGGTAGAAATGGCCGACTGGCAGATTTCAGAAGCGGCCGAAAAAAACATGCCGACCCCCGATGAGTGGCGGGAAAAGCTGGCCCTGGAAACGGATGAAATCCTGCCCATGGGAAGATTGTGCAAGCTGGATTTCCTTAAAATTATTAATCGCTTGAAAGACAAACCGGACGGCAAATACATTGAAGTTACCGCCATCACCCCGACGCCCCTGGGAGAAGGGAAAAGCACCACATCCTGCGGCTTGATGGAAGGTCTGGGCAAACGCGGTGTAAATGTCGGCGGTTGTCTGCGACAACCTTCCGGCGGCCCGACCATGAACATTAAAGGGACAGCGGCCGGCGGCGGCAACTCCCTGATAATCCCCATGACCGAATTCTCCATGGGCCTTACCGGCGACATCAACGACATCATGAACGCCCACAACCTGGCCATGGTAGCGCTCACTGCCAGAATGCAACATGAGCGCAATTACAACGATGAACAACTGGCGCGTCTGACTCGCATGCGGCGGCTGGACGTTGACCCCACCCGGGTGGAGATGGGCTGGATCATGGATTATTGCGCCCAGTCTTTGCGAAACATCATCATCGGTCTGGGCGGAAGGTATGACGGATTCACCATGCAGTCCAGGTTCGGAATCGCGGTGAGCTCCGAGCTCATGGCCATCCTTTCCATCGTTCGTGATCTGAAAGATCTCCGTGAAAAGTTGAACAACATTACCGTGGCCTTTGACAAGAGCGGAAAGGTGGTAACCACCGGCGATCTGGAAGTCGGAAACGCCATGACCGCCTGGATGCGCAACACCATCAACCCGACCCTGATGATGACGGCAGAGTATCAACCCTGTATGATTCACGCAGGACCGTTTGCCAACATCGCCGTGGGTCAGTCCTCAATCATTGCCGACCGCGTCGGGCTTAAGCTTTTTGACTACCATGTTACAGAATCCGGTTTCGGCGCTGACATCGGCTTCGAGAAATTCTGGAACGTCAAGTGTCGTTACAGCGGACTGAAACCCCACGTTTCCGTCCTCACCACCACCATTCGCGCTCTCAAGATGCACGGCGGCGGCCCCAAGGTCGTAGCCGGTCTGGCGCTGGCCAAAGAATATCAGAAAGAAAATCTGGGGCTGCTGGAAAAAGGTGTGGGCAACATGGTACACCACATCAACACCATTCGGAAGTCCGGCATTAACCCGGTGGTCTGCATCAACTGTTTCCACACCGATACCAAGGCTGAAATCGCCATGGTACGCAAATATGCCGAAGAAGCCGGTGCCCGCTGTGCGGTGTCCACACACTGGGCCGATGGCGGCGACGGCGCACTGGAATTTGCCGATGCGGTGATTGAGGCATGTAAAGGTGAACCGCAGTTCGATTTCCTTTATCCCTTGGAAACGAAATTGCGAGACCGGGTAGATCTCATCGCAAAGAACGTTTACGGCGCCGACGGTGTGGCCTGGACACCCGATGCCGAGGCCAAGGCCAAGATGCTTGAAAGTGATCCCAAGTACAATGACTACACCACCATGATGGTTAAAACCCATCTCTCGCTGACCCATGACCCGGCGGTAAAAGGGGTGCCCAAAGGCTGGACGCTCCCGGTACGCGACGTGCTGATCTTCTCGGGCGCCAAGTTCCTCTGTCCCTGCTGCGGGACCATCAGCCTGATGCCCGGAACCAGTTCCGATCCGGCGTACCGCAGGGTGGATGTAGATGTAGATACCGGAAAGGTAAAAGGATTGTTCTAAATCGTAGCGTTTAAGGAATAACCCATTGAATCAACAGGGCGCGGATATATGCCGCGCCCTATTTTTTTGTCGGCAGACGAAGGCTTTCGTATAGGGCAATCCCCACGGTTGTGGATAGGTTCAGGCATCGAATTTCAGATGTCGTAGGGATATGAAAGGCGGCATGCCGGTACTGATGTAAAATCGCTTCCGGAAGGCCTTTGGTTTCCGATCCGAAAACAAGAAACAGCCTTTGGGGCGAAGGCATGGTCCAGAAGGAAATGGACCCATTTTTCGTAAACAGCGCCACTTCTTCTGATGCCGGAACCATCTTCTTTTGAAAACTGTCAAAGTCGTCCCAGACCGAGAGGTTGACCTTGTGCCAGTAATCGAGCCCGGCTCTTTTGAGGTCGCGATTGTCAAGGGAAAAACCCAGCGGTTTTATCAGGTGAAGATAGGCGCCGGCGCCCAGACAGGTGCGACCGATGTTGCCGGTGTTCCAAGGTACTTCCGGTTCCACCAGGACCACATGGCGTTCAATATCATGCGTGAATTCTTGAATAGGACGGTTCATTTTTAAATAGGCTTTCCGCAGTATGGACAAAATCTAAACGATTTATCCAATGTCTTTCCGCAATGGCGGCATGTCGTCTCTTTCATATCCAGCCAATCGCCTTCATGCGCTTTGTCGAAATCATGGACCGTTCTTTCACATCTTTCACACATGACAAACGGCTCGCCTTTCTTAACTCTTACAATTGGAATGAAAAACAGATTAAAATAATGATCCACCCGCTTGTAATAGGCCTGGTAAAGACCGCACAGCGGACATCGCCTGGGTGTATTGTCAATTACTTTTATTTTGGG
>JBAUWG010000268.1:0-1863 GCA_049583675.1 Desulfobacterales bacterium
GGATATACTTGGGAGGTGCCGCCGGTTGACAAAAACGGCCACGTGGTTCCCGGCGAGGGCATACGAACACCGGATGGACGCCTCATGGAAAAATTTACAATCTTAACCCCCCCTGCTGATTATGATCCTCTCCGGGCAATGAGCGGTATGATGATACAGGAATGGCTCAGGGCCATGGGCATGCCGGCATTTTCCAAGCCGATGGCCTTCGGTGCTCTGCTTGAACAGGTTAAAGGACGGCATAAATTTGACACTTTTGTTCTTGGATATGGAAAGTTGTCGCTGGACCCGGATTACCTGAGGAATTTTTTCCATTCTTCCAACGACAAACCGCGTGGCTGGAATATGAGCGGATATAAAAACAAAAACTTCGACCAGTTGGCGGATCAATCTGCGAGCGAGATGAACCCGGAAAATCGCAAAAAGCTGATCTGGAAGATGCAACAGATCATTGCTGCGGATGTTCCTTACATTCCTCTTTACAATCCGACACTCATCGAAGCCGTCCGTAAGGATACATTCAACGGGTGGGTGAATATGGTGGACGGCATTGGAAATATCTGGTCCTTTTGCGAGGTAAAGCCGAATCGCTAAGGAATTAAAATATGATGAATTCGTAAAAAGCCTAAAATTTACCACGAAGGGCACGAAGAAATAAAAAATATATAATAAATTCAACTTATTGTTCTTCGTGGTTTTAATTAAAAAATGCGTTTTAGCGACTTTTTGGAAACCATCAAATATGGAAATCAGAAAATTTATCTTTAAAAGACTGATCGAGATTCTGGTTATCTTTTTTGTCATTATGACCGTTTTATTTGTGTTGTTCCGAATTAGCCCCGGTGATCCCTTAAGTAGAATCTTGGACCCGAACATGACGCCGGAAGATGCCCGGCGTCTCATTGCTCAACTGGGTCTCGACCAGCCCATATGGATACAATATGTCTATTATCTTAAAAATTTTTTTCTCGGAAACTTAGGCATTTCCTTTCATTATGGTCAACCCGTAACGTCGATTATCTGGAACCGTCTTTTCAATACAATGATTTTGTTCACCACCGCCATCATTCTCTCGGCTTTAGCCGGCGTATTTCTGGGCAAAATTGCCGCCTGGCATAAAGGCGAAAAAACAGACACATGGTTGACGCTGGGAGCCCTGATCTGCCACACGCTTTTCCTGCCATGGGTGGCGTTGATCTTGATTTGGGTTTTTGCATATAAAATCGGCGGGTTTCCTTTAAACGGCATGATATCCCCGGAAATTTGGACAGATCCGTCATCGAGTTCCTGGTTAAAATTTTTCGATGTTTTGCATCACATGGTTTTGCCGCTGATCACTCTTTTTCTGATTCATTTCGGGAGCTATCTGCTCATCATGCGCAGCAGCATGCTGGACACCCTCAGAGAGGATTATATTTTAACGGCCAGGGCCAAAGGGTTGACGGAAAAGGTTATCCGAAACCGGCATGCCGCACCCAATGCGGCGCTTCCGGTTTTAACCAGCGTGGGGCTCAGCCTGGCATTTTCGATCAGCGGCGGCGCATTGACGGAAACGGTATTTTCCTGGCCCGGAATCGGCAGAGAGCTGGTTTTTTCCGTCAGCAACAATGATTATCCTCTGGCACAAGCTTCTTTCTTATTGATCGCTATCGTTGTCCTGTTATCAAACCTTGTGGTTGATGTGCTTTATATATACTTGGACCCCAGGATCCGGTATTGAGTCAAACTTTTTGCGAAATGTATGATTGTGAATTTGTAATTTAGCGCAAAAAAGAAAAACGAATCACGAAAACACGAAATGAAGAAAGCACGAAATAAATAATCCTTTTCGCGTTTTCGAACTTTCGTGATTTCGTGATAAAA
>JBAUWG010000269.1:0-5820 GCA_049583675.1 Desulfobacterales bacterium
TTATAACACGGTCGATTTATCCTCGTTGCAATCCTACGCCTGGTCCCTAAACAGAAAATCGTATCAACTTCCGGGAACGATGATGCGGGAATCTTTTTTTTGCTGCAGCTTTTTGATTTCTGCCTCCATCTTTTCCAGGGCCGATTTCATCGTTTCGGGATACATATCCATGGCTTCTTTGAGGTTTCTCGCCTCAATCGGCGCTTGAATGGGAAGCGGTCCCTGCGGGGTCATTAAATTCAGATGCCCTATAAAAATCTGCTTTCGGCTTTTATCTTTCAACCCGTTGGCTTTGACCGGCGTCAAGCGACGGATAGACGCCATGTCGAGATCAATGAAAGATTCCTCCAAGTACAGATTGTCTTGTTTTACCGACAAATCGGCGGTATTGAGTGCATTTTCGTCAAACATGTTTGTCTCCTTTAATAGGCCAACGATATTTCGAGATTCTACCCCGGATATCTCGCGGATGAGAAGCGTTCATTTGCAATGATCTATGGTAGTATGTCCCTTTAAAATGTCAACACATCAATTCATAAAAGCGGATTTGTCGGATGATCCTGTAGAGGCTTGACAGGATTGCATTTGGATCGGATAGGTGAAACAGAAGTTTCGATCTTCAATAGGCTTAGGAATTTAAAGTTCTCATTACTTAAAATCGGAATCAACAGTTCCTTTTGGTTGTTTCCTGTGCTTAACGGGAATGCTGGCGGCACGCTTTGGATTTCAGGCCGGGGTGATGGCGGCGATATTAAATTAAATAAAATCCTTACCACCCAATTCCTCTTTCACATATGGGAATATTTACAACATATTGATATTTCTAGAACTACTATGAGCTAAAACATTCATCAAGATTCAGAATTCACGGTTCCAATTCCCATCAATATCTTCGGACAAACGATAAAAAACCGCATCATATCGATATGCTATAATTTTGGCACGTAATTTGCTAAGCTTTCTGGAACAGAAAAGGATGATCTTTTTAGCATTTTTTTATTAAACGAACACGTCATCTAAAAGGAGGAAGTTATGAAAACCCATCGGTTGATTTATGGTATTATTTGTATCTGCTTTATGGCCTTTATCGCCGGGCCAATGTTTTTTGGGGGAGTACAATCCGCATTCGCTGCGGAAGAGATGACCAAGCCTGCGGCACAACCTGAAATGAAAGCGCCCATGAAACCGGCGTCAGAACCTGCAATGAAGGCGCCAGTGAAATCCGAGGCAAAACCTGCAATGAAAGCGCATAAGAAAATGGCCAAAAAAGCCATGAAGAGCGAAAAAATCATGGCCGTGCAAAACGCGCTGAACGAGGCTGGTTTTAAAGTCAAGGCCGACGGCGTTATGGGCAAACACACACGCCAGGCACTTATGAAATACCAAAAGGCTAACAACCTGAAGCCAACCGGAAAAGCCGATATGGAAACCATGGCGAAACTGGGAGTTAAATAACGTCAAAACGCGTGAAAGCAGGAAAATCAAAATCGTCCAAGTCTGATTTTCAAGTAGAATTTTAAGTTGATTTTAAGAAATGGGGGGAGTTTTCCCCCCTTTCTATTTTGAACCGAGAGAAGCGAGCGCGTATAAAAAATTATCAACCCCTGTTCGCGGGGTTTCCATCGATTGCAATGGAAAGATTTATTCGCTCACAACATTATTCTGAAAGCGTCGTCGCGTTTGCCGACGGATGATCCTGCCATCCGCCGCCGAGAGCTTTGTAAAGGGCCACCAGATTGGTGGAAACAGCGCTGGTGCTTTGTACCAGGGCATCTTCGGTAGCGTAGAGCGCGCCCTGGGCCTGCAACACATTTAAAAAATCGGTCTGCCCCTCGGTGTAAAGCGTTTCAGCCAAGGCTACGGCCTTGCGATTGGCGGTTACAGCCGCCGCCAGCGCCTCGCGATGCGCCTGTTCTTTGGTTGATGCGACCAGCGCATTTTCGACTTCTTGCAGGGCGGATAATACCGTTTGACGATAGGCAATGACTTCCTGCTCCTGTAAGGCTTTTTGCAACGCCACGCCGGCCCGGAGGCGGCCGGTTTCAAACAAACGCCAGCTCAATGACGGACCGTAAGACCAGAATCGGTTGACCCAGTCGAACCATGAACTGAAATTATTGGATTGAAAGCCGGCTGAACCGGCAATGGTGAACTTGGGAAACAGCTCAGCCGCGGCCACCCCGATGCGCGCCGTAGCTGAGTGGATTTGCGCTTCGGCCCTGCGGATATCCGGCCGACGACGCAGCAGTTCGGACGGCACGCCGGCCGGTACCTCCGGCGGCGCTCCTGGAATGGTTCCCGTCTGAGATAATTCCGCCGCCAAAGCCGCCGGCGGTTCACCTAAAAGGACACTCAGACTGTAAATCGTCTGTTGGGCCGATGACTCCAATAACGGGATCTGGGCGGCGGTGGTAGCGCTTTGGGCCTCGGCATTGGCCACATCCAGACCGCTGACAAATCCGCCTTCAAACCGCTGCCGTGTCAATTTTGCACTGTGCCGCTGCGCCAAAAGGTTCTTTCGGGTAATGACGATTTGTTGCTGAAAGGCGCGCAGGTTGATATAGTTACTCGCCACTTCGGCTGTCAGGCTCACAAGAACGTCCCGCTGCGTCTCGACGGCAGCCAACAGATCGGCATCGGCAGCCTCCAGATTGCGCCGCTGCCCGCCGAAAATATCGATTTCCCATCCGGCGTCGAAGCCGGCCCGGTATTGATCTGCGCTGGAAATCCCCGTTTGGTTTTCAGTGGAAGAGCGACTGCGTTGATAAGCACCTGAAGCAGCGAGGGACGGGCCCAGTCCCCCAGCGGCTACGCCTCTGGCTGCACGGGCCTCGCGGATGCGGGCCTCGGCCAGCTTGAGATCAAGATTGGTGGAGACAGCTCGGTCTATGAGCGATGTTAAGATGGGATCTTGAAACAGGGTCCACCAGTCATCCAATTTCAGACCGCCGGTTGCCGCTGTCGGCTGTTCGGGCTTAGCCGTGGGGCCGGTCCAGCCTGCGGGTACCGAAACCTGCGGCCGGTGGAAATCAGGACCTACCGCACAGCCGGATATCAGAACCATGCCGAGACCGGCCAAAAGGGCCAGGAAAAATTTTGCGAGATACCGTAAATGGCTGCCTCCCCGGAATTGACCGGGAAACTCTTGATGTGAGTTTTTGAAATTGACCGATGACCCGTAACCCACATTAAACATGGCTTTTTCCTTTATTTAAAATAACGCTTATTCGTAGCGCAAGGCCTCAATGGGATCCATGAGCGAGGCTTTCCAAGCCGGATAGAATCCAAAGACAATGCCGACGCCGGCCGAGACCACGACTGCGGCAATAATCGCCGCAAAAGACGTTTCCACCGGCCAGTGAAGAAACATGCGAACCAAATGCGAGCCGCCGTGGCCCAGAAGAATGCCCAAAGCCCCGCCGACCAGGCAGAGCACCACGGCTTCCACCAGAAACTGCCGCAGGATATCACGGCTTCGAGCGCCGACGGCCATTCGCAGACCGATCTCATGGGTCCGCTCCGTCACCGAAACCAACATGATGTTCATGATCCCTACGCCCCCCACCACCAGAGAGATCATGGCCACACAAAGTAAAAGATTGGTCATCAAGGTCGTGGTGGACGAGAGTGTGTTGGACATTTCCGTCATATCTCGAATACTGAAGTCGTCCGCTTGGCCCGGGCGGATGTGATGACGTTCGCGCAAAAGCGTGGTAATCTGGCGTATCGCGGCGGGAATTTCATCCGTGCTTTTCGCCGCGGCCAGAATATGATCGATACTGGCAAAGCGGACCGGCATGGGATTGTCCGCAGCCTGGGTTTCCGACCTCTCCGGGTAGAGGCTGGGTTGGCCGCCCGGGTAAAGGTTGCTCAGCGTATTCATCGTGCTGCTTGAGGAGCCGCTGCTCGTACTCTGGTTGGCGTCTTCAAGCGTGGCACCCGTCACGCGGTATTTGATCGTGGTCCATGGCGCCAGGATGATGTCGTCCTGGTCCATGCCCATCATGTTGGCGCCTTTGGCGCGGAGCACCCCCACAACCCGGAAAGCGACGTTTTTGATGCGAATCTCCTTTCCTAATGGCGATTCCCCTTGAAACAGCTCGCGCACCAGCGTCTTGCCCAGCACGCAGACCTTGTTGCCGTTGAGAACGTCCCGATCTGCGAAGAGTTCGCCCTCATCCATGGTCCAGTTCTGCACGCCCAGATAAGCCGGCGTGACACCATAGATGAACGTCGGGACCCAGTTTCGACTGCCGTAAACCACTTGGGCCCGGGTATGGACGAGGGGAGAGGCAGTCCGAATTGCCGGGCATTCCCGTAAAATGGCCTCGCAGTCTCCGGGGGAGAGAGTGGTGACACTGCCCGCTCCAAAGGTCACCCCGCCGCTTGAAGCCGCACCGGGTCTTATATTCAGGACATTGGCCCCCATGCTGGAAATCGCCTTGCGGATGGCGCCCGAAGAACCGGCGCCGATCTCCATCATAGCGATGACGGCGCCGACACCGATCACAATACCCAATGTCGTCAGCATCGCCCGCATCGGGCTGCGCCGCAAAGCCTTGATGGCCATTTGAACCGTACGATATCCTTTCATTTTGCTTTTATCTCTTTTTCCGAAGGGAGCTCACATTCTCCCGCAGATGAAGACGGCCCCTTATTGTTGTCAAAAGCGCCGTCAACGATGACACCGTCGTGAACGTGAATAAGGCGCCCGGCATGCCGGGCCACGGCGGCGTCGTGGGTGACCATAATAATGGTAATACCTTCTTTTTGATTGAGCTGCTGAATCATTTCCAAAACCTCTTGGCTGGTGCGCGAGTCAAGGTTGCCCGTGGGCTCGTCGGCAAGCAGCAAGGGAGGCCGGTTGATCAGTGCCCGTGCGATCGCAACCCGCTGTTGCTGGCCGCCGGAAAGCCGCGATGGTTCATAATTCAGGCGGTCCTGGAGCCCGACGCGGCCGAGCATCTCCATGGCTCGCTGCCGGGCATTACGCTCGGAAATGTGGTCGGCGGCGTACAACAGCGGCATGGCCACATTATCCAGCGCGCTGGTCCGCGACAGAAGGTTAAAGTTCTGGAAAACAAACCCCAACTTGCGGTTGCGAAGCATCGCGCGCTGATTGGCGGAGAGTTGGGCCACTTCTTCCCCGTCAAGCCAATAGGATCCCGAGTCAGGCCGGTCAAGACACCCCAGGATATTCATTAGCGTACTTTTGCCTGATCCGGAAGAACCCATCAAAGCCACCATTTCACCCTGGACCACCGTCAGCGAAACGCCTTTGAGCACGGGTACGTCGATGTCGCCCATTTGATAGGTCTTGTGAATGCCGTTTAGCTTGACGATAGGTTCCATACTTATTTTGCTCCGGTCCGGTCAGAAGGCGTGCTTGATCCTTGACTTCGATTGCGTCGCAAGAACTGCGGCGTAAATGGATTTTTGGTATCGGCCGATGCAGTATTTTGATCCCGGATGCCGGTAACAACCGCCAGACCTACGGACAAATCCTTGCCCTGGATCTGCGTCATGATGCCGTCGCTCAGACCGGTGCGCACCAGTATCGGTCGAACGTACTGCCCTTGAACCGCCCAGACGATATTTTGGTCCATTCCGGCAGACGCTCGATTCGTTTTTGAACCGGGCTGATCCAGAGATTTTCTCAAATCGGGAGCAATCTGTTCGGTCTGGGGATTCCAGCGCAACGCAGCCTTGGGTATCATCAAGATATTATCGAGACGCTGCAGCTCGAACTTTACATTGGCCGTCAGGTAAGGCAACAGACGTCCTTTGGGGTTGTCGGTGATGATTTCCACGGTGTAGGTG
>JBAUWG010000270.1:0-15540 GCA_049583675.1 Desulfobacterales bacterium
CTTTTATGCGTTTCTTTTAGTTCCTTCGTATATTAGCGATTGCTGCGACCGAGAATTTTTCGTGATGAATGGATTGGAAGACGGGATTATGGAGATCGTCACGATAATAATATGGTATAAGTCTTAAAAGGACACTTTGGGTGCCAAGAAAAAATACGCTCGAGAGATGATCCGGGCAGATGGCGTGCCGGGATTAAGGATCAAGAATTAAGGATTAGGAGGACCAACACGTGAGAGTCTTTCAAGTCGAGGATGATTGGTCCATGGAAAATGTGCGCATCAACACACGACCGGATCCCCGGCCGGGACCCGGCCAGGTGCGGCTTCGGATGAAGGCATCCGCCGTCAATTACCGGGATCTTCTTGTACCTGTGCACGGCTATGGATCGAAGATGAAGGCACTGCCGCTGATTATGCTCAGCGACGGTTTGGGTATCGTGGAATCAATGGGTGACGGCGTGACACACCTCAAAATCGGAGACAGGGTTTGTCCGCTGTTCTTTCAGAGTTGGGTCACTGGCGCGCCGAATAAAAAAAGATTGTCCTTGAGCCTGGGCAGTGAGCTCGATGGCACTATGTCGGAGTTCATGGTGCTCCCGGAGCATGGCGTGGCGTCTGCACCCATTCATTTGGACGACATGCAATCGGCTTCACTTGGCACCGCAGCGGTGACGGCCTGGCGGGCATTGGTTACAGAGGGTCGCATCGCACCGGGCGACAAGGTATTGGTGCAAGGCACGGGCGGTGTTTCGCTCTTTGCCCTGCAGTTTGCAAAGATGCTGGATGCCGTTGTCATCGCCACCTCCTCCAGTGACGACAAGCTGGCCCGAGTCCGCACGATGGGTGCCGACGAGACCATCAACTATCGCAAGGTTCCAGAATGGGGGAAGCGGGCACGCGAAATTGCGGGGGGCGAAGGTATCGACCATATTATAGAGGTCGGCGGTCAAGGTACGCTCCAACAATCCCTTCGTGCTGTCCGGGCCGGGGGCACGATCAGTTTGATCGGCGTGCTTTCGGGTGGAAACATGGATTTGCCGCTGGGTCCTGTGGTAACACGTCACATTCGGCTTCAGGCCATCACCGTCGGCAACCGGGAAGATTTCATTCAAATGGCCGCAGCAATGACGCAGCACAAGCTTAAGCCGGTGATCCATCGCGTATTCGCCTTCGAAGAGTTGCGCAATGCCCTTGACTATCTGTCCTCCGGCAAGCATTTCGGCAAAATCTGTATCCAGCACTAACCCCCCGTTAAACAGGCGAAGGGCGGACGAAGAATCAGGGATTAAGGATTTAATAAGACCGCATGAATCGACCTTTATTCATGCAATGAGGCTATTAGAAAGACATGACTGAGAAAAAACACGGACGACGCTTTCACGGTGCCGCCAAGGATCTGCGATCCGCCGAGAGGATGGCGCTCCTGGAGGTGGACCGGGTGGTGACCCTCAGCGCTGAGGGCTTGGCAGCACCCCGCATACTGGACGTCGGAACAGGCAGCGGCATCTTCGCAGAGGCATTCGCAGCAAAAGGATTCGCGGTCACGGGGATCGACACCAACAGCGGGTTACTGCAAGCGGCCGGACGACTGGTTCCGGCGGCGCAGTTCAAGCAAGCCGCTGCAGAGGAAATCCCTTATGGGGATGGCGCCTTCGAAGTTGTTTTCCTGGGGCACGTCCTGCACGAGACCGATGACCCAGTCGGCGCCTTGCGCGAGGCTCGCAGGGTCACGACGAAGCGGGTGGTTGTCTTGGAATGGCCCTATGTGAAAGAAGAGAAGGGACCGCCGTTTGAGCACCGACTTGCACCGGAAGCCGTTGGAGACATGGCGAAGCTGGCCGGCCTCGGGCATGTGGAGGTGTTGAAGCTTGCCCACATGTATCTCTATCGCATGACGATTGAGCATCTTCCCTAAATAGAGCAAATCCTTATGATATATTTTGCCCATTGCCTTGTGAAGAGGCAGATTTTGCCGATTTAAAGCCGTCTTCATTCTTGGCGAACACAATCATATATTGAAATTATAAAGGCTGGGATTTCAATATGTATTTTGAATCCGGCAAAATAGATCATTCGGTGACATAATGGCACTGACGGAGTTTGTAAAATAAGGAACTTTACCTTCGGCGGGCGTTACTATATAATTCATCCCTGATCCCTGGGAGCATAAAGGAGGCTTGGTTTGCGAAAGAGAAAGCGCGCGTTCTGGTTAATGGCGCTGCTGGTTGCGGTTGCGGTTTCCGGCTGTGCGTCGATCGGCAAGATCAAACCGATTGAACCCGCATCCATCGGACAAAAGGCGGTCGATACCGAAAAGGGATGGTGGTATGCCCAATTTCGCATGGATTGGCCGCAGGACGAAGATCCCGCGTGGTATGTGGACTTCATATTGGCCCACAGGGTCATCCTTCCTGTGCTCGATCAGTATGAAAAGGAAATCTCTCTCTGGCGGTTCCATCGTCGGGCGGGGCGGGATCAAGACGGGCATCAATTCAGCTTTATCTTCTACACGTCCAGAGGGACAGCGCAAGAGATTTACCGTACCATCCAATCGAGCCGTCTGCTCGGGGAACTGATCGCTGCGCATATGGTCATCGACACGATTTACGACGACACCACCGTCGTCCTACGGCCGGACTTGGGGGCCACGAGCGACCGCAAATGGTCTCTTGAAATAAGAAGGACTTGGCCGTTCTACATTATGGGCGTGAGCCGAATGTGGGTGAACCTCATCGACGAGGTCTCGAAAAAGACGCTGAAAGGAAAGGATATCTCCAATCTCGACGACGTGTTGGACGGCTACCAGAAGGTAAACGAAGTCGTTGAAGAGAAGTGGCGGCAAGAAGGGGGGCACGCTTTCCTGCATCATCTGAATGCCATCTTCGGCTACGAACCGGTGGTCATCTATGAAAGGCGCCTCATGAATTTTTAACGTCAGCGCACTTCATCCCAGCCGGTGATGCCCGCGTCGAGCGACGATCAATAGAATCTGATATGAATTCACAAAATGACAACTTTTACTCAAGGATCCCGACCCTTTCCAATGATGAGCTGTTGAACTACATTACCCACTATTCACATTATAAAACAGAGGCTGTCCAATTGGCTGTCACGGAGCTGCGGGGCCGCGGGGTCATTTTATCAGAGGATGAACTGTCGAACATCGAAGCCTTTTTTAGAATGAAATCCAGCAAGGTACACCGGCCACCTTATTTTAATCCCGAGCGACTTCGATTGATTTCTTATATAATATTCGGTGTCGGCATATTCGTCTCGGTCGTGATCTTTGTTACAGCCAGTCCGCCGATGGAACATCCTTTTGGCTATGATCCGCTGCATACCAAAACATTCTTGAGAGAATTAGAACTTTATGGCGGCAAAGGCAACATCATGGCCGCACAATTCAGGGAATGGTTTGTTGGACTTTGGCAAGGCAAGGATTTGTCCTATACCATTGCAGGTATCACGGTTATTATTTCAATGATACTTCGGTATATGGGTTCCAGAAAGCACAACGACCCGGATAAGAATTGGATCAACCCGACTGAATCTTAATATGCAAAGGAGAATCATGAGCAACTCCACCTTCACCGTCCCAACGGAGAGGCGCTACTTTGAAGATTACGTCCCCGGCTCTGTCCACGAGTTCGGCGCTATCGCGGTGGAGCAGGACGAAGTGATCGCTTTTGCCCGGCGCTTCGACCCGCAGGTGTTCCACACGGACCCTGAACTGGCAAAGAATACCATCTACGGCGGCTTGATCGCCAGCGGTTGGCATACCGCCGGCTTGATGATGCGGCTCTTCGCCGACCACTTTCTCTCGAAAGTGGCAAGCCTGGGTTCCCCCGGTGTGGACGAATTGCGCTGGAAACTGCCCGTGCGCCCCGGCGACGAACTGTCCATCCGCGTGACGGTTTTGGAGGCGAAGCGTTCTCGGTCCAAGCCGGATCGCGGTATGGTCCGCTCTTTCATCGAAGTGATCAACCAAAACCGCGAGGTCGTGATGACCATGAAGGCGGTCACCCTTGTCCTTTGCCGGCAGGAACATCCGTAACGAACGGGGAGTAGGGATTAAGGAGCGCGGCCATGTTTTTATGGACGATAATGAAAAGGAGGACAACATGGATTATATCAATTTAGGACAAACCGGTCTCAAGGTATCACGGATTTGCCTTGGCATGATGACCTACGGAACTTCCAAGTGGCGGCCGTGGGTGCTCGATGAGGCGGATGCGCGCCCCATCGTGCAGCGCGCCGTTGAGCTGGGCGTCAACTTTTTCGATACCGCCGATATGTATTCATCCGGCGTATCGGAAGAACTGACCGGCAAGTTTCTCCGGGAGTTTACCCGCAGGGACGAAGTCGTGATTGCCACCAAAGTATTTTTCCGGGTCGATAAAGCCTTTCAGGGCGGCCAGGCAAAATCCGCACCGCCGCCGAACACCGGCGGACTGTCGCGAAAGCATATCTTTGCAGCAGTAGATGCTTCCCTCAAGCGCCTGGGGATCGACTTCATCGACCTGTATCAGATTCACCGCTGGGATTACAAAACACCCATAGAGGAGACCATGGAGGCCTTGCACGATGTCGTAAAATCCGGAAAAGTACGTTATATCGGGGCATCCAGCATGTATGCCTGGCAGTTTGCCAAGGCCCAGCACATTGCCCAATCAAAGGGAAACGTGCAGTTCGTATCCATGCAGAACCATTACAACCTGATTTATCGGGAGGAAGAGCGGGAAATGATTCCGCTTTGCCGCGATCTAGGCGTGGCTTTAATCCCCTGGAGCCCGCTGGCCAGGGGCTTTTTAGCCGGCAACCGCACACCGGACGATGTTTCGGCCGGCCGCACGACCCGCGCCAAGACCGACGACTTCGCTCAAGATCTGTACTATCAAAAAGAAGACTTTGCGGTGGTGAACCGCCTCGGCGAACTGGCCTCCCAACGCGGCGAAAGCAACGCCAGGATCGCCTATGCCTGGCTGTTGCATCAACCGGGATTGACCGCGCCCATCGTCGGCGCCAGCAAGATCGCGCATATCGAGGAGGCGGCGGCAGCGACACAGGTCAAGCTCAGCGAAGAAGAGATTGAACTTCTCGGATCGTCTTACAAGCCGCATCCCGTGTTGGGACATACCTGATCCATAAAGGCCTATTCATTTGCACCATCCGGGAGCAAAGCTCGATAAAACATATGCAATGACGAACTTGTAAAAATAAAACCTGATTTCGCTATAATAACGGACATCACAATGGCTTGAGCCAAGTGCGCGATGTCGGACTTTTTGTCTCGCGCGGATGACGCACCGTGTTGCCTTTAATAAAAGAGGAAATAATGAGTGAACATTTCGATATTGGATCTTCAGTGGTTATTGCGATTACGTTTGTTCTTTTTGTGTGGGCATTGTTCATCAAAGGATTCACCCACGACCTGCTGTTGGAAGCCGGTGTTTTTCTCGTTTCATTAAAATTGATACTCATGGCATATAAAAACAGTGTCACCACCAACACATTATTAAATGAGTTGCAGGATATCAAAAAAACCCTGGAAAAAAGAAAAGATTAAATGACACATAACATCCCTGGTCACAGGAAATTAACCATAGCAACACAACACGCGACGCCGAACATCCGGCATAAGGAGGCTGTATGACTGACCGGCGCACTGAAATCATCGCCCAACTTGAAATCAATTTGAAAAATACCCTGTCTTTTTTCAGGTCGTTATCAGATGACCAACTGAGTGTTCAGGTGTATACCGACGGCGCAAAATGGACCGTTAAACAGGTACTGGCGCATTTTATTACCATCGAACGCTCCATGCAGCAGTTGTTTAAAAATATTTTATCCGGCGGTCCGGGCTCACCGGAAGATTTTGATGTGGATCGATTTAATCTGACCCAGCCCAAAAAATTAGACGGACTAACCGTCGAAGCGCTCATGGAACAATTCGCTTCCGTTCGTGAAGATACCATTGGTATCGTGAAAGGAATGGCGGAACAGGATTTTATCCGTGAAGGACGGCATCCGTTCCATGGCCATGGCCAACTTCAGCGATTCATTGTCTGGGCTTACGAACATGTGGGTATTCACGAAGACGATATCCGGAAGGCATTGTCCATCAAATCCGTCTGACAAGGACCGAAACGAACCCATAGAGGCTACCCCTATGTCATCGAAGAAGACCGGCAGTGAATCCGACAGGCAGGATCATATCATGGCCGATATTCGGCGTGACCGGGAGCGCCAGGAGAAGACCTATCGAGGGCGGGCGCTCAAGATGTTTCCGTGGATCTGTGCGCGGTGCGGCCGCGAATTTTCAGGCAAGAGAGTGCGAGAACTTACGGTCCATCATAAGGATCACAATCACGATAACAATCCCCCGGACGGCAGCAACTGGGAGCTTTTATGTATCTACTGCCACGACAATGAGCATTCGCGGGACCAGGTCGCCCAATGGTATGACGAAAAAACGCCGGCCGGCGGGCAAGAAGCGTCTCATCACGGCAACAGGCCGTTTGAGATTTTAAAGGATTTGCTAAAGGATAAAAAGCCGTAGGCAAACGGTATACTTCGGCCGGGCTATGCCGCACCCTGATCTGGACACTAACTGTCTGATATCTTTATGTTAGCGCTAACAATTTTTTGCCTTGCCTATGTCGGCATCGCCCTTGGAAAAATCCCGGGACTGGTTATCGACAGGACCGGTGTGGCACTTCTCGGGGCCATCGCAATGGTCGTTTTCGGCGTTGTTACGCCTGAAGGGGCCGTTAAATCCATCGATTTGCCGACCATTCTGCTGCTGTATTCCTTAATGATTATTTCCGCACAACTCCGACTCGGGGGCTTTTATACCTGGGTTGCACTTAAAATCGCACCTTTTTATACCCATCCGCGACGCTTCTTGTTGATCACCATGCTGGTGAGCGCTTTGTTATCTGCCATATTGGCAAATGATATCGTGTGCTTTGCATTTACGCCGGTATTGGCGCTTTCTTTGATCAGAGCAAGGCTGAATCCCGTGCCATTTCTGATCGGACTCGCGGTTTCAAGTAACATCGGGTCGGCGGCAACCATTATCGGAAACCCTCAGAATATGCTTATCGGCCAAACCGGCCATCTGGATTTTGCAAAATTCTTTTTTTGGTGCAGTCCGCCGTCACTGCTCGCCCTTATCGCCAGCTATCTGATCATATTGTGGATATACCGAAAAAAAATTTATGATACGGAGAAAAAGATGTGCAGTGAAGGGAAACAGCGGCGGCAGCCTTTTGATAAATGGCAGACGTTAAAAGGCATCTTTTTAATTTTGATACTCATATCGCTATTTTTTTCTTCAATACCGAGGGAATTATCGGCCATCGGCATCGCAGGATTATTATTATGCAGCCGAAAAATGAAAACCAGAGATATTATCGAACGGGTCGATTGGCATTTGATTACCTTATTTTGCGCCCTTTTTGTCATCATCCATGGTGTGTCACAGGGCGATTATCTGGACATGGTTGTGAATCGACTCTCCAATTTGGGAATGGATCTGCACAACCTGCATGTATTGACTGGGATATCGGTGATATTAAGCAACTTTTTCAGCAATGTGCCGGCAACCATGTTACTGATCCGTTTTCTTGATCCGCTTAAACAGGCCCAGTGGTATACGCTGGCCGTGTCCAGTACTTTCGCCGGTAATTTGTTCTTGTTAGGCAGCATCGCCAATCTCATCGTCGTCGAGCAGGCTTCACATTTCGACATAAAAATAACGTTTTCTCAACATGCCGCCGTTGGCATTCCAGTCACTTTGGCATCGCTGCTAATATTACTTGCCTGGCTTTTAATTGCATGATTGAAGCGTATCCTGCGGCCTCCTTGAAATGGGATCTCCGCTTCGCGCCGATCCCGCCGCGGCGGGACGGGGATTGCGCTCGCTGCCGCCGATTCAGATATGACATGTAAAAAGACTTGTTTTCGTTATTGCCTTATTCTACAGTTCCGTCAGGAGCTACAAACCAATGATTGGGACGCTTATAAAAGGGATAGGGATAAGGAGAATCCCCTTATGACATTATCAACATTCAGACAATGGAGTCAGAATATCATCGCAAAAGGAGGTATTGTCGTTTTTTTTATCATGGCTTTTGAAGTGATGATTATGATAAGCCCTTTTGCATTTTTCTTTTATACGGTATTCAATCCTGTTTTCCATTTCCTGGGCGCCTTTACTGCCACAAGATGGCTCGTGCATTTCTTTTTGCCGCATATGCTGATGCCGCCTACCCTGCCGCTTAAAATCATTCGTATCTTTGGATCTGTGCTGTTTGTTTTCGGTGCCATGACGTTTATCACTTGTGCACTGCAAGTCTATCTGGGAAAAATATTTAAATGGGGTATCGCAACCCGCGGAATTTATCGTTTCGTTCGCCACCCGCAATATACATCACTTGGGATATGGGGTGCCGGCATGGCGATCCTGTGGCCGCGCTTTATCGTTCTTTTTACCCTTTCAATGATGTTTGTCCTTTATTATTTTTTGGCCAGAGACGAAGAGCGAAGGATGATGGTTCTCTATGGCGATTCATATAAGAAATACATGACAGAGACGGGAATGTTTTTCCCGGGCTTTTTCAAAAATAAGCCAAACGCATCTGTTTCAAATCATGTATGTCCTTCCCGGAATATTTTCGCTCTGATATCTCTTGTGCTGATCGTTATCGGGGCAGGATTCGCATGTCGCCAGATCACCTTAAATTCCCTTCAGCTTAAGTCAAACGACAATGTCACCCTTGTTGCCATTATGCCGGAAGACAGCCCAACAGAAGCGGTGATTCTGAGCGCATTACAATCTCATGGGGCGGATTTTTTAAACAAAAAAAATGATTACCTCGGTTATGAAATGCCGGTGGATTATATCATGCAAGGCATGATTGCCAATACCGGCAATAAATACCATCTATACAAACAACATCATACCATGGGTCTGATTATCGACTGGGTATTTCATCCCTTCGAGCATTTAAGGCGATCACCATCCGCACACATGGCAAAAATGAAAAATGTTGAACCGTCAATGGCTAGGCGGCACCAATGCCCTTTGGGAATTGACAATCAAAATATGGATTGCGATAATTGTGAATACCGGCGGGTGATTTTTGTCAAGGTCGAGAATCCCGTCGGCAAACATGTATCGCAGAAAGAATTGTTTGCATTCAACACCCAAAGAATCCCTGTTGGTTTCATTGATGTCAATATTAAGACCGGTGACATCATCAACAGCGTACGGGTTCGGTCGAAAACAGCCTGGAGCGATGTACCCACTCCGGCGATATAGCGCCGGTTTAGGCGCATTCATCCTGGACTTACACAAAGGAAGGCGCATCGTGCTCACGCCGCAGGCGCTTAAAATTCTCAAATTGCTGGCCAAAGAATGGGATCACATGGGTCCGCCCGGCATTCTGGATATCAGCGATGTCGTTGCGGCCCTTGATCTGGCCCCCAGTGAAACCCTGCAAACACTGAAAGAGCTCTATCAAAGCGGGCTGGTGGATATGAATGAGCTCAAAACCGCCGCATTTCTGACGCCCGAGGGCTATGAAGCCGCCGAAACTTCATAGGGGAAAAAAGATGAGAGACATACGAGATTTATTGGAAGGATTGAGACGGACGCCGAAAATATTGTCTGAGTTCGTATTGGCTGTTCCCGGAGACAAAATTGACCTGAGAAGACGCGAAGGCATGTGGACGGTCGCCGAGCATGTCAGCCATCTGGCTCAAGTGCAGCCCATGTTGGTGGATCGTTTTCAGCGATTCCTGACTGAGGACCACCCGGAATTTGTCCCGTACATTCCCGGTAACGGCGAGGACGAGCCCGATACCCCGCCCCGAATGAACCTGAAGGCCGCCCTCGAGCAGTTCGAACATGTCCGGAAAAATCAACTCGCGCTCCTGGAAAGCGCGGAAGACAACACCTGGAAAAAGACGGCGACACACCCGGAATACGAGACCTATTCCCTTTACATTCTGACCCGGCATACGCTGATGCACGATTACTGGCATATGTACCGAATGGAAGAACTCTGGCTGACGAAAGATGCGTATCTGACAAAAGTAGAATAGAAGCTATCTCAAAATAATCTTTTAGCCCAACCACGTCGTTGGAGTCTCGTTTTAAGTCATCGATATGCTTGAGTATATCTGCTAATTAAAACTCGGCTCCGCGTTCTTGTCCCGCCGATCTCGGCGGGAGATTTTGAGCCAAAATCTTTATATTAAAATGGCTTCTAAACAAATGCGGGCGGGGCAAGCGGACAAATCCTAAAAATTTGGAGCAACTGTTGATGATTCGAAAAATCGCGTGGCTGATGGTTATCGGAATGATTTTTTCGAGTATCGCCGCCCTGGCGCCCGATTCTAAAAAACTGGCACCCGCCCTTTTGGCAGCGAATCAATGGCTCGCGCTGATCGACCATGAAAAATATGCTGAAAGCTGGATAAAAGCCGCCGATTTATTTCGGCATACTGTTCAATATGATTTGTGGGTGGCATCCATGAAAGCATTGCGGAAACCGCTGGGAAAACTGATCTCAAGAAAGGTAAAAACCGAAGTCTACAAGACCTCTCTGCCCGGCGCCCCGGACGGTCAATATGTCGTCATCGAGTTCAAGTCATCGTTTGAACATAAGAAAACGGCCGTGGAAACCGTCACTCCCATGTTGGGTAAAGACGGGGTCTGGCGAGTATCAGGATACTTTATAAAATGAAGCTGGCGAACCAAAGATCATCATGAAAAAATGCCCTTTTTGCGCTGAAGAAATTCAAGACGAGGCCATAAAGTGTAAACACTGCGGTGAATTTTTGGTTCCCCCCGAGGATATGCGTCTCCAAGAGGAAAATGTTCCATGGTATTTTCGAAAATCCTTTATTATCATCGCTATCTTGTGTGTGGGACCGCTGGCATTGCCCTTGATCTGGTGGCGCCCGCAAACCACGTTGGCGTGGAAAATCGGGCTCACCATCGGAATACTGATTCTCAGTTGGATCTTGTTCAAAACCACAATGGAATCCATTCGCACGCTCAGGGAGTATTACAAGCTCATCGAAGGAATGTGAAAGGGTCGACACGCCGAAAAAGAAAGGAGACTTCATGGAAAATAAATATGCCTTAGAAGACGGAATGGCGTTGTTAAAAGAGCAACTGCCCGACGTGGCGAACGCCTTTGGAATTCTTCGGGACGAAGCGACAAAGGACAGCGTATTGAGCGCCAGAACAAAGAGACTGATGATGGTGGCGGTTTCGGTGGCCCAGCGCTGTGAACCCTGTATTCGAACACATGTAAAAGCGGCGGTTGAAATGGGAGTGTCCCGTAAAGAAATCCTGGAAGCAACGGGAATCTCTATCCTGATGGCGGGAGGTCCTGCCATGGCGTATACGTCAACGGTTGTTTTGAAAATCCTTGATGACATGGCTGTTTGAAAGAAACAGAAAATCGCGGGGTAGGGGTGTTTTCCGAGCAGACGCTCCACGGATAATCGAAAAGACGGGGTTCTTCATTTAATAATCAATTCCGGGCTGTGGCTCGATATCCTTTCGATAAGCGTGCTTCACTTCAAGAACTTCGCTCACGGTATCCGCCAATTCGACCACTTGGGGATGCGCGTCCCTTCCCGTAAAAACCAGATGCATGTTGGCAGGCTTATTGCGGATGATTTCCAGCACCTGGTCCAGGTCGACCAAACCCAGGTGCAATGCATTGTTGATCTCATCTAAAATAAGGATGTCCCACAAACCGGACGCCATCTTCTCACGGGTCAAAAGGATGGCATCCTGCGCGTTTTTTCTGTGTTCTTTAAAGGGATAAGGATTTCCCTGAATACCGCAGAAGCCTTTTCCCGTGGAAACCAGTTCCACCGTGCAGCCCATTTTCTTGACGCCGTCCCATTCCCCGGCATAAATGTCACCCTTCATAAATTGAATAATACTGGTACGCATATCGTGCCCGCAAGCCCTGACCGCAATACCGAGGGCTGTTGTGGTTTTTCCTTTTCCGTAACCGGTAACGACCACAATCAGTCCCTTTTTTTTCGATGGTTCCAACCGCGTGATTTCCATATCCGACACCATTTTTTTGCATTAATTCTTATTATTTTGCCATTCATATATATTAAATATAACCCCGGATGCACCGTATGCAATGCCGAGGGGTTTCTTATTTGCTGTTCACCTGCAACATTCAGACAGCCGAACGGTTAAATGATACCCCAATCGAGTTAAACGTTATTCGTTATCCGTTAATGGTTATTGGTTTTTTTTAATTTCAAATTTAGAAGATATATCACGACGCTGATTTAAATATAACAAAATGCTTGTGATGACTTCTAAAATGGGTAAAATGCGATTATGAAATACGTGCATGGGTATGACCCAAGAGAAAACATACGGTTGCAGGATCAGGCTTCAACCCTTGTGGACTTATTGCATGCCGACACATCCTATCCGGCCGGGAGCCTCGTTCTGGAGGCGGGTTGCGGCGTCGGCGCACAAACCCTGACCTTGGCCCGCAACAGTCCTGAGGCCCATATTACCGCATTGGATATATCTTTGCATTCGGTTGCTGAAGCCAGAAAAAAAATTAAAGGGGCAGGGTTTACCAATGTCAGCTTCCGGCAGGCCGACATCTTTAAGCCACCGTTTAAGGCAGCATCCTTCGACCACGTTTTTGTTTGTTTTGTTCTAGAGCATTTGACACAGCCGGTGGATGCACTCAATGGTCTGAAAAATCTTCTCAAACCCAACGGCACCATCACCGTGATCGAAGGGGACCATGGATCGACGTATTTCTATCCCGACAGCGAAGCGGCGAACCAGGCGATTCAATGCCAGGTTGAACTGCAAAAAAAAGCCGGCGGCAATGCCAATATCGGCAGAGCGCTGTACCCCCTATTAAATGCAGCCGGTTTTGCCGCTATCCGCGTCTCTCCGAGAATGGTTTATGTGGATTCAAGCAAACCCCGGCTTGTTCAAGGCTTCACAAAGAACACATTCACCGCAATGATCCGAGGCGTGCGTGAAGATTCCATTGAAGCCGGATTGATTGACGAAAAAACCTTTGATGACGGCATTAGGGCCCTGTACAGAACCACAGAACCAGACGGGGTATTTTGCTATACGTTTTTCAAAGCAGTCGCCGTAAAGAGATGAGCCGCCGAACCAAGGCAATGGAAATGCATTGGATTATTGAAATTACAAATATCAAATCCCAATAACCAAAATTAGAAAATCCAAACAACCTCTCGTTTTGGCGGGTTTTGGTCATTAGATATTAGCATTTGTGATTTGGTGCTTGGAATTTGGAATTTAAAGTAGCGATGATATAACCGCAGCTTACGCTGACCCACATGTGGCATGTTTGTTGCATATTTTTATGATCCAAACAAAATGTTTAAATCAACTGTCAATCAAAACCTTATAAAAACAGGAGAGACGATGAAGGCCAAGACCATTTTATGGATGATGGTTCTGTTGATGATAGCTGCCGTTGCACATGCACAAAATCCAAGCGCGCTGATACAATCCCTATACTTAAAATCGGGCATAGACAAGCAGGTCAGACAACTGCCCCTTATAATCCGGTCCAGCGTCGTGCAGGCCCTCGAAACAGACGATCGCATCAGTGATCTGCCCCGGCATACGAAATCGGCGATCGGCGGTTCAGTACAGGAAGCGTTTTCACCGAAACGCATCAAAAAGACCATCCTAAATGAAGTGAAGGCCACCATGACCGTCAAAGATCTCAACAAGGTTTTAGCTTGGCTTGATTCACCGCTGGGGAAAAAATGTACCCGTCTCGAGGAGGCGGCCTCAACGCCGGAAACCCTGTCGGAAGTTGAAAAATTCGCGGCCCGGTTGAAACAGGCGCCGCCGGCGGCAAATCGTTTGGATATTTTAAGAAGATTGGATGCCGCCGTTAAGGCGACGGAGACAAATGTTGAAATTGCGATGAACACCCAGATTGCGGTGGCCTTTGCCGTTGTCAAATCACTGCCGCAGGAGCAGCAGGGGCCCCTTAAAGACATTGCCGCCCAATTGGAAAAAAATCGCCCGCAAATCAAAGCCATGATGAAATCACAGACCCTTCTCTTTGCCTTGTATGCCTATCAGGATTTAACCAATGCAGAACTTGAAAAATATATTCGTTTCGCCGCATCTCCGGCCGGCATTAAATATCACGGGGCGACCATTTCAGGGTTTAAAAAGGCATTGTTGGACGGCAGCTTAAAATGGGGCAAATCCATTGCCGAGATATTAAATCAATCCGGTCGTCATTCTGAAACATAATATCGCTGAGGTTACAAAAACATTTACAATCCGGATTCCTTTTTAATGTGTGTGTTCACGGGGTATGCTTTCCGCGTAACGATTTTGGCGGAGTGAAGCGGGAAGCATACCCCGTGAACACTTTGCTTTCTTATTCAACAAACAATTCCGTGCTTAAATATCTTTCACCGGTACTCGGCAAAATGACCACGATCTGTTTCCCTTTGTTGTCAGTCCGCTTTGCGAGCTCCAGGGCGGCCCAGACCGCAGCGCCGGATGATATGCCGCACAAAATTCCTTCCAGAGCCGCCAGTTTGCGGGCGGTTTCAAAGGCCTGATCGTTGGTCACCGTCACAATGTCGTCGATAATGCCAGTATTCAGTACATCAGGAACAAAGCCGGCGCCGATGCCCTGAATTTTGTGAGGTCCGGGCTTCCCGCCGGAGAGTACGGGCGAATTCGCCGGTTCCACCGCCACCGCTTTAAACGACGGCTTGCGGGCCTTGATCACTTCGGATACACCGGTAATGGTGCCGCCGGTTCCGACCCCTGAAACGAAGATATCCACGGTGCCGTTCGTACCGCGCCATATTTCTTCGGCGGTGGTCCTGCGATGCGCTTCCGGATTGGCGGGATTCGAAAACTGATTGGGCATATACGCGTTGGGCGTGTTTTTCAAAATCTCGCCCGCTTTTGCGATGGACCCCTTCATCCCCTCCGTTCCCGGGGTTAAAACAAGCCTGGCGCCAAGATGCTTTAAAAGCTTTTGCCGCTCGATGCTCATGGTTTCGGGCATGGTCAATACCAAAGGATACTTTTTGACGGCGCAGACAAACGCCAGGGCAATGCCGGTGTTGCCGCTGGTGGGCTCTACAATAGTGGTCTGCGGGTTTATCAATCCTTTGGCCTCCGCCGCTGCAATCATGGAAATGCCGATTCGATCCTTGACGCTTCCCAATGGATTGAAAAACTCGAGCTTGGCGACAATTTCAGCGCCGAGTCCTTCGGCAATGGTATTGAGCCGCACCAGCGGCGTCGATCCTACGGTATCATTGATATTTTTGAATACGATCATAATTCCCTCCATGGTGATGCAAAATGATGAGTGCCGAAATTCTTCGGGTTTGATTCGTCAGGACATACGTATTCAGAAGGTGCGCTGCCCCGTGAAACGATATTGGCGAAGTGACTGGTTAATCCCTGATTTCCATGGCCGTTGCCAGCAATGCATC
>JBAUWG010000271.1:0-2546 GCA_049583675.1 Desulfobacterales bacterium
GGGCAATTGTGACTCACAATTGCCCTCCTGTTCATTCAAAAAAACAATTCCCCCATGGAGCTATAAAATCGAACCGGGGATTCTCATTGTATTTGTAAAAATTAAATCCGACATGGGAGAAAATAGATATGAAAATAGCCGTAACATCTACAGGCCCCACACTCGATGATCCGATCGATCCACGTTTTGGCCGGTGCGCCTATTTTGTTATTGTGGAGACCAATGACATGAGTTTTGAGGCCTTTGATAACGAGAGTATCGCCTTGGGTGGCGGCGCCGGTATTCAATCGGCCCAGTTTGTGGCGTCCAAAAAAATAGATGCCGTAATAACGGGAAACTGTGGCCCCAAAGCGCTTCAAACCCTTTCCGCTGCCGCGATCCAGATCTTTCTAGGACAGTCCGGTACCCCCAGAACCGTCATCGAAAGATATAAAAGGGGGGATATCAAGTCTACAGATACGCCCAATGTCACGGATCACTATGGCATGGGGAGCGGTTCAGATATGAACCAGTGGATGAGAAAGGGCTGTGGCAGCGGCATGGGCATGGGGCGCGGAATGGGTATGGGACGCGGAAAAAGCAGTTCCACATGGAACGTCTCGGATCGGAACGGTGCCGCAATGTTAACAAAAGATGAAAAGTTGAAGCGACTCAAAGATCAGGCAGATGAATTACGCCAGCAGATTGAAGATTTAGAAGACGACATGAAAACCGTGGGAGAAAAATAGAAACTGCCTTTTCAAAAGAAAACTTCAAAAAATGTTCATAAAAATTGTTTGGCATAAAACCTGGAGAGGAATGATTGATGGCAAAAGGACGTATAAATCAGCAGGATCAACGGCAGCAGGATCTGGAAATTAAAGAAAGACTGGACCACATCAAGAGCAAAATTCTGGTGATGAGCGGCAAAGGCGGCGTTGGGAAAAGCAGTATTGCAGCATATCTTTCGGTGGCGCTTGCAAAAAAGGGTTACAAAGTGGGTCTCATGGATGTGGATCTTCACGGCCCCAGTATTCCTCACATTCTGGGTCTCAAAGGAAATATCGGACCGGGCAGCATGGATGGAAAAGCCCGGCCCGTCAAATACATTCAAAATATGGACGTGGTTTCCATTGAATCGCTTTTGGGAGAAAATAAAGATACGGCAACGATCTGGAGAGGACCCCTTAAAATCGGCGTTATCAGACAGTTCATTGCAGATGTCGAGTGGCCGGATCTTGACTACATGATTATCGACGCTCCCCCCGGCACCGGCGACGAGCCATTGACCGTGGCTCAGACCATACCCGATGCAAAAGCCGTCATCGTGACAACCCCCCAGGAAATCTCACTTGCCGATGTTAGAAAATCAATCAATTTTTGTCGCCAGGTCAATATGGAAATCTTAGGCCTTGTAGAAAATATGAGCGGACTCGAGTGTCCTCATTGCGGAAAAATGATTGAAATATTCAAAACCCGGGGTGGGATATTCACCGCAAAAAAAGAGGGGTTGAGACTTTTAGGGTCACTCCCTTTTGAGCCGGAGGTGGTTTCAATGGGTGATATGGGGAATGTGGGGTTTCTGGACGACGGCACGCTTTTAATCACACAGGAATTCAATAAAATAGTGGATGAAATTATTAGATTTACAAAAATTGAGGCGACGACGATTCCTGAACCGAAAAAGAAAATTCCGATCAGAAAAAAACACGCTGAAGATTCAAAGGTGCTCGTTGTCCCGGTATCCGAAGGAAAACTTTCATCCCATTTTGGTCATTGCAAACAATTCGCATTTATTGAGATTCAAAACGGAAAAATAGCAAAAACAGAAATGCTGATCCCGCCGCCCCACGAACCGGGAGTGCTCCCTCAATGGCTTAGCGAGCACGGGGCTGACATTGTTATCTCGGCAGGAATGGGAGAAAAGGCGCAACAGCTTCTGGAGAAAAATGGAATAGAGGTCATTATCGGCGCTCCAATGGATACCCCGGAATCCCTGACTAATCAGTATCTTTCCGGCGCACTGGTAACGGGTGCCAATGTCTGTGATCATTAGATTATATTTTCACATCATTTTGTTTTAACGCAAACAGCACCTTTCTTCTCTAATGCAGCCTTAAAGCTGTTAGCAGCAAAATTCGATATTTTTCTGGAAGTGGTTTCAAAACCTTTAATAGGAGGTTTTTGGGTGTATCTTGAGTGGCATACTTTTTGCTTTTTAAATTTTTGATTCAGGAAATCTGCGGTGATCAATGAACGACAATAAGGTGAAAGGATTGCTAATGCTTCAAGAACTCACCCGGGAAGAAAAAGTACGTATTGAAGAGATCGCCTTAAAACTTGAAGCCTTTGAGAAACAAAGGGGTAATCTGATCCCCATCCTCCAGATGGTTCAAAGCAAACTGGCCTATCTTCCTCCCGAAGCCTTAAAAATGGTGGCGCAGCATCTTGAAATTCCCGAAAGCGAGGTTTACGGCGTCGCGACCTTTTATAATCAGTTTCGATTTCATCCTCCGGGCAAACATCCGATCAAGGTGTGCCTGGGCACGGCCTGTCACGTCAGGGCC
>JBAUWG010000272.1:0-8783 GCA_049583675.1 Desulfobacterales bacterium
GGCCAGCGCGGGGAAGAAGGCGTAGGGCCCGGTGGACGACAGAGGACGGATGGAAGACCGCTCCGCTAGGACGACCGCTTCGCTCGGACGATGGACGAGGGAAGAAGGAAAGAGGTCAGAAGTCGGAAATTAGGAAAGAGAAATTAGAAAAGAGAAAAGAGGAAAGGCCTTCGGCCGTTGGAGGATCGGGAGCTTCGTTCCCTCGAGGTTAGCGGCTCTGATGCTTTTGCCTCAAACCTCTATCGAAGCGATCCTCAAACCTAACGCCGCTGAAAGCGATCGTCCCTCTTCCCAGCGAAGCGGTCTTCCATCTTCCTATCGCAGCGGCCGTCCGTCATCTGTCGTCCGTCGTCTGTCCTCCGTCATCCTGTCGTGACTCCCAGCCGGTGCTCCGGACCGTAGGGAAAGACGTCGATAATTTCTCCGGACTGGAGGCGGGACTGGATTTTTTGCCAATACGCGGCATCGAACAAGTCGCTGTGGTGTTTCATGAAAATATCTCTCAAGGCCCCGCTTAACCCCAAAAAATGCCGGAACTCTTCGGGAAATACGTCGCTGCTCCCCACGCCGAACCAAACTTTGGAAGAAATTTCCTCCTCATAATGTGCGGTTCGGGGCATGACTCTGAATTTGCATGCGGACAACAGGCAAAGCTCGTCGTAGTCGTAAAAGACAATCCGGCCGTGACGCGTGACACCGAAATTTTTGATCAACAGATCTCCGGGGAAGATGTTTGACGCGGCCATGTCTTTGATGGCATTGCCGTATTCCACCGCAGCAGCCCTCGCGCCGGCCGGGTCCGCCTTTTTAAGGTAAATATTGAGCGGTGTCACCCGGCGCTCGATATAGGCATGTCCGATCACCACCTGGTCTTCGCCGACCATTACATTTTGAGCGGCATTACGCTGCAGGCTGTTCAGCAACGCGTCTGAAAAACGGTTCCGGCTGAATTTCAAATGCTCGAACTCCTGCGCATCCACCAGGCGGCCGGCGCGGTCATGCTTAAATACGAGATCGTATTTGCTCATCACTTCACTCCGGGTGGTATGCTTGGGATAGGTAAAGTGATCTTTGATGACCTTGAATGCCAGGTCGTAGTCGGGCATGGTAAACACTTCCATCACCATGCCTCTTTCCCCTTCCGCGATCTCGAACTTTTTGTCGGAACGGCTCAGGTGATGAAGCATATCGCAGTACAACTCGGATTTGCCGTGCTTGTTGTAACCGATGGAAATGTAGAGTTCGGCAATTCGCTTCCGGGGCATGATGGTCTTCAGAAAACTCACCAGTTCGGAAGGTTTTTCGACGTCGACATGGAAATAGGAACGGGTGAAGCTGAATAAGACGCTGACATCGTTCTCATCTGAAAGAACCGCGTCCACGACGATGCCGCCCGGCCTGTTGAGAAGGGCGAGAACCAGGGGAAAGACATCCGAACCCATAAAAATCCGGCCGACCAGATAGGCGCCCTTTCCGCGATACAGCACACAAGTCAACATCTCTATACGATCGAAATACGGTGAATCCCCGTTGCTCCGAAGATGCGTGTCAAGCTTCTCGGCAGCCAGACGCGCATCGCGCTCAATATCTTCGCAGGCCAACCGATGCGGGTAATCGCAAAGGATGCTTTCCAACAGTATCGGTGTCAGCCGGTCGCCGATATAGGTGCGATACGGGAGCCGGATCAATCGCGGTGACTGTTTCCGGGTACACGTATCCACGAATTCGATTTGCGGATCCACACCCACCGTGGCAAATATTTTCCGCGTCACCGAATTGAAAAAGGTTTCCGCCAATTCCCACATATCCAGTCCGTTGCTCAAAGCCAAGTAGTATTTTTTGATGTCGATCCAGACGCTCTCTTCTTTAACCCGGCGGTCCAGCAGCCGTCCAACCTCGGCAACAATCTCATCCACTACGGATGTATAAAGATCCAGTCTTTCTTCGGCATCGGCTTTCATCCCGTGCCAGTCCTGATTTAAAAAACGGTCGGCGGCCCGCTGCGTAATGATCCTGAACTGGGTATGAAATTTTTCAAAAGCCCCAAGAACGGCCTGGGCACAGCGATCAGCGGAAGATCTATTGGTGGATTCTTCTTTCATAAAAAGGAGAGATGCGCGATTGTTGATTATAATTGTTGATTGTCGTAAATCCCTATCTGTCCGAAAAAAAACATTTATCACGAAAGTACGAAATTTCAAATGATAACCTGGATCTTTCACGAGTCGGAGGCTTTCATATGCAAGGCACTTAAGGGCGAAGCCATAGTCTGCTATTGCGAGCTCTTAATAACGCAGCAGATGAACGCCTCCGACTCGTGAAAGATTCAGGTTTCACATCAACGTCATCGCTGCCGTCCTGCTCAGCTCGATAATATATTGGGGAAAAATTCCCGCCGCCACCATCCCGAAAATCAGCACTCCGGCCAGCACTTTTATGGAATAAGATATCTCGAGATCGGGTAATGGTTCTTTGGGTTCCAGAAGATAGGCCGCCCTGACCACCAAGAGGTAGTAATAAAGGGAAATGACCACATTGATCATGGCGATGAGTACCAGTGCGAAGTAACCTTTTTGCATGGCCGCGGTAAAGATCAACAGTTTTCCTGTAAAACCGATGGTGGGTGGAATACCCGCCAGACCGAAAAGTGCCATCATCAGGGCCATGGCCAAAATCGGGGATCGGCGGTGTAATCCGGCCAGGTGCTCGACATCCAAATTCCTGCCGTCATCCGCCACTTTGACGAGCACCAAAAAACAGGTGAACTTCATCATCAAAATAGACAACGCATAAAAAATGGCGCTGGAATAGCCGTCCGGACTCATGCTTAAAATGCCGATGAGCACGTATCCGGCATGGGCGACACTGGAATAGGCCAGCAACCGCTTCAAATCCTTTTGGACAACAGCCGCCAGATTACCGATGGTCATGGAAATAATGGAGAGTGTCACAAGGACATGCACCAGGTAGGTACTGCCGCCGCCGCACAATGCGACGATTCTTGTGAGAATGGCGATGGCCGCAACCTTGGAGGCCGTGGCGATATAGGTGGTCACCTGGTTGGCGGCGTTCTCGTAAACATCCGGCGCCCAGAAGTGAAAGGGAAAGACGGCCATTTTGAAGAAAAATCCGGTGAGCAGCAGAATCAGGGCGATAATCACCATGGGCCGGTTGATGACATTCGGAAGTATTTTTAGAATTTCCACCAGATAGGCCGCCTGGATGCTGCCGTAAAGCAAGGCAAAACCAAAAAGCATCATGGCCGATGCAGAAGCCCCGATCATAAAATATTTGAGGCCCGCATCGATTCCCCGGTCCCGCCCTCTTCGCAGGAAAACCAGCGTGTAGAGTGAATAGCTGGAAAGCTCGAGAGAGATGTATATGGTTAAGAGGTGAACGCTGCTGACCAGCATCATCATGGACAACGTACAAACGCTCAGCAAAAAGTAGAATTCCGGGTGAAGGCGCGCTTCGATCCCATCGAGTTCCGTGCACAGGCACACCACCAGGAACAGCCCCATGGACAGCATGACTTTAAACACCTGTGAAAACAGGTCGATACGATATGTCCCCGAAAAAAGGTCTCCGGTCAAACGCACACATGCCAGACAAACCCCAACACCCACGGCGGCGAGAACCAGGGCAATGAAATAGACCTGTTCCGGCCTGATGCGGCGCGTGATAGATAAACACAAAAATACGGCGCTCACCAGCAAGAAGTAGAATTCAGGACTGAAAATTACCCAACTCATCATGGCAACCCGTTGATAAAAGGAATTGATGCCGTCTGTATCATGTTCAGCATGACATCGGGAAACAGACCGAAAATGACGATGACCGAAACCAGGATCATCCTGGGAATCCCCAACTCAAAAGAAACATCTTGTAGATGCGCAAATCGATCATTTTTCGGCCCGTAACAGGTTCGCTGCACCACCCGAAGGATGAACAGCGCACTCACGACCAGCGCGCAGACCGCCAGTACGCCATAAACCGGATAGACCTTGAAAGAAGCGATAAAGACCGTGAGCTCCGCCCAGAAACTGGCCAGACAGGGAACGCCGATACCGGTGAGCGCCGCCACGATAAAGTATCCGGAGGCCACCGGCATCGTACGGCTCAGCCCCCCGAGTTCCGCAATGGCTTTTGTGTGGGTCCTGTCATAGATGTAACCTACCGATGAGAAGAACAGCGCCGTCATCACCCCGTGGGCAAACATCTGAAAGACCGCCCCGTTGAGCCCTTCCACCGTCACCGTCGCCAGCCCCAACCCCACGATACCCATGTGTGACACACTGGAATATCCGATGACAAATTTGAGATCGGTCTGGCTCAATCCCACAAAAACACCGTAGACAATACCGATGACGGCAAGAAGCGCCATGAGGTGCGCCCAATACTGCCAGCCTTCGGGGCAAAGGAAGATGGCCACCCGCAGCACACCGAAAGCGCCGATTTTCATGAGCACGCCGGCGTGGATCATGCTCACTGCGGTGGGCGCCGCCACATGGCCCGTGGGCGACCAGGTATGAAAAGGCCAGACACCCGCCAGGATGCCGAATCCGATGTAGAGTAGAAGAAACGCGAATTTCTGCTGAAAGGCCGTGAAGGTCCCCGGTTGCATCAGCACCACCAGGTCGAAGGTGTGAAATCCCGATTTGACCACGAGATAAATAATGGCCGGAAGGATCAGGGCGCTGCCGGCCAAAAGGTACAGGGTCAGTTTCATGGCCGCATATTCCTTGCGCGTGCTGCCCCACACGGCAATGAGCAGATACATGGGAAAAAGCGACACATCAAACCAGATGAAAATAAAGAAAAGGTCCATGCTCATGAACATTCCGAAGACGCCGCTGACCAGAAGAAGAACCAGTGCGAAGAACTCCTTGACACGGGTCTCCAACTCCCACATGGTCAGCACGCCGGTAAAAAAAACGATTCCGGTCAACATCAGCATGGGCAGGCCGAATCCGTCGGCACCGTTATAGTAGGAGATTCCCAAAGACGGAACCCATTGATACTTTTCCACGAACTGGAGCCCGCCCTGGGTCTTGTCATAGGCAAAGAACAGATAAACGCTTATCAAAAGGGTCATCCCGGAACAGACGGCGCTGACCCATTTGATGGCGTCCTTTTGATCTGCTGGAATAAAAATGATAATTAAAAGCCCGGCCACGCAACTGAGCAGAATCAAGGACAGAAACGGAAAATGAGCATATGCAATGGGCATCTGAATATAACCTTAATGTAAAACGCTCAACTTAAAAAAAAGTAAAGTGCCAGAAAAAAGATGACCACAAACATCACCAATAGTTTATACTGAATCATTGAAAGGTGCAGTTCCGAGATCATCCGGCCGCTTCTAACAGTACCTTCACACATGGCGTCGATGCTCCCGTCGATGACCCGGTTGTCATTTTTTGTACAGATATTGGACACCCCCCGGTAAATCATGACATCCAGAAGCCGGCGGTATACCCGATCGATGTACCACCGCTGCAGAAACAAAGATTTTATTGCCGGGATCCGCTCGACAAAACCGATTTGACCGGCATTTCTTCGGCCGAATTCCATCCAGGTCACAACCAGTCCCATGACGGCCAGACCCACGGATACATATAACAGCCAATCAGGGTGATGTCCGGCGATTTCTTGCGTGCCGGCGGCAGAGCCAATGAGAAAAAGCGCCAGCATCTTTTTGGCGAAACCCAGCACCACCGTGACGGCCGCAAGAATGACCAGCGGCCAGGCCATCTCCCGGTAATGAAGATGTTCCTTTTCGTCGTTTTCGTGGGTGGCAGCGTGTTCCTGCGCTGCCTCGCCGTTGATGTCTTTCGGAAAAAGGATAATAAAAATCAGCCGGAATGCATAGTAAGCGGTTAAAAAAACCCCCGAAAGCCCGGCAACCAGCCATATGGGGTTATCCAGGCTTGCCAATTGCGCCATGATCATTTCCTTGCTGAAAAAGCCGGAAAACGGCGGCAGGCCCGACAGAGCGGCGGCGGCGATCACCATGCAGATCATGGGCGTTTTCAAACCACGGCCTCCCCGTCTGCCGATGTCGAACATGTCGTTGGTTTCATATTTATGGATAAACACTCCGGAGCATAAAAACAGCAACGCCTTGAACCCGGCATGGGTTGTCAGGTGAAACACCCCGGCGACATAACTTCCCGCAGCCAGCGCCATAATCATATATCCCAGCTGGCTGATGGTGGAATAGGCCCAGACCTGTTTGATATCCCGGCTGACCATGGCCATTGTGGAGGATAGAAGCATACTGATAGTGCCGATGGCGAGACAGACGGTCATGGCCGTGGGGGAATGGCTGAAAAATGGGAAAAGCCGGGCAAAAAGAAAAACACCTGCGGCCACCATGGTGGCCGAGTGCAGCAGCGCACTGACCGGCGTGGGACCTTCCATGGCATCCGGCAGCCAGGTCAGCAGCGGAAACTGGGCGCTTTTGCCGATGACACCCCCAAAAATCAAAAGTGCCGACAGCGTAATCAGTCCAGGCGCCATGTTCGCCGTCACCATGGGGCTGTTCAGTTTTAAAATGTCCAGATTCCCCAAATTCATCAACACCAGCAAAAGGCCGAGCATAAACGCCACATCACCGAGACGGGTCATGACAAATGCTTTTTTTCCGGCCTCGCTGGCACTGAATTTTTCGTACCAGAAACCGATGAGCAAATAAGAGGACAGGCCCACCAGTTCCCAAAAGACATATAACTGGAATAAGGAGGAGGACAGGGTCAGACTGATCATGGCCCAGGCAAAAAGCGACATGAAGGCATAATATCGGGAAAATCCCCTGTCTCCGGCCATGTAGCCGAGGGAATAAATCTGAACGAGAAAACAGATGACCGTCACAATGAAGAGCATCAACAGACTCAACGGATCCAGAAGAAAACCGACCGGGATGGTGATGGTGCCGGACACCAGCCATTTCCAGGCATACTGGACGGGCGTAGTCAGGTGCCGGTAATGGATGATCAGAAAAAGAGCACCCGCCAAAGAAACGGCAATGGCCCCGATGGAGAGACCGGCACTGATCCGCTCTCTTTTCCGGGTAAAGACCATGATCAGCAAAAAGGCGCAAAAAGGAAGCAACGCCGTCGCAGCAGTAATACCAGCGGTCCAGTAATTTATGGGTGTCAAAGTCATATTATTCCGTATTTTACAAAACAGATAACGCCCTTATATCGCCTGCGGCGGCGTTAGGTTTGAGGAGCGCTTCGCTTTAGGATAGAGGCAAAAACCTTTTTGCTGCCTCCACCATCAAGGGAACAAAGTTTTCGATCCTCCAACGGCCTAAGGCCCGTCTATTTCCTCTTTTCTTTTTCCTAATTTCTTATCTTCTCACCTTCTCACCTTCTGCTTTTCTGCTCTCTGTCCTCTTTTCTCTTTCCTATTTTCTCTTTCCTCTTTTCTGCCAAGCTGTCACTCATAGGCTCCGGGATCGACAGTCCCTTTCCGCCGGTACGCACAGACGATCACTGCCAGACCTACGGAAACCTCGGCGGCGGCAATGGCCAGTATAAATATTGCGATGGCCTGTCCTTCCAGGTGCTGCCAGCGCAAGGCTGCGCCGATAAAGGCGATGGCCACGGAATTGAGCATAATTTCCAGGCCTAAAAGAATCATGATCAGGTTCCGCCGCGTCACCGCGCAAAACATCCCCATCAAAAAAACGATTCCGGCCAATGCAATCACATGACTGTACGGAACTATCATTTTTGATCCTCTTTCATATTTACGAATTTTAAGTGCCTAAAGTTTGAAGTGACCTAAAGCGCCTAAAGTTGAGGTAGCGCTGACGCGCTGTCATTAAAATATAATTGGCCTAAAATTCCTTAACTTTAGATCACTTCAAACTTTAGCTCACTTTTAATTCTCTCTGCTCTTCCCCAGGTACAGCACAGCGACCAGTGCAATCAGCAACAGCAAGGAAATAATTTCTATGGCCAGCCAATGTACCCGGAAAAGATACAAGCCAAAAGCCGCGGGCTCGGCCACGGCTGCTTTCAGCGGAATCCGGGCGTCCGGATCGCCCAGGATCATAAGGGCGCCGGCAACGATGAATACCAGGCACATGCCGAGTGCCGGGATCCATTGACGCATGGGGAAAAACCGTTCTTCGAACGACTCCACTTTCAACATCATTATGATAAAGAGGAATAAAACCATAATGGCGCCGGCATAAATGATCACTTCCAGGGCCGCTAAAAAGGGCGCTCCCAGAAGATAAAACAGCATGGCGACACCGAAAAAGGAAATGACCAGGTACACCACCGCATGCACCAGATTCCGCCGCGTAATGGCAAACCCCGTGGACGCGATGATCAACACCGCCAGCACGTAAAAGATAATGGAATATAGGGTCATTTATTTTGGATTTATGATTTATGATAGTTGGTTTTGGCATAGGGCATGGAGCATAGAGCATAGGGTAAAAAGTTGGAAGCCTGACTTCTGACCTTTTGTCCCCTGCCTTCTATCGTCCCTCGCCCTTCCTCTTTACTCTTTTCTTTTTCCTAATTTCTTATCTTCTAACTTTCTATCCTTCTTTCTTCTGCCCTCCGTCGTCTGTCCTCTGTCGTCTGCCCTCCGGCCCCTCACGGCATATTACTCTTAACATCCACCGGTGCTTTTGCCCGGGCATGGGTGCCCTTGTCCCCCACCTGGGTGACAACCCCGGCATGTTTATAGAAATTGTATTGCCTGTCTTTGCCCCCGTGGTCCACGAGCAAATCTTCTTTTTCATACACCAGCGATAAAAT
>JBAUWG010000273.1:0-3833 GCA_049583675.1 Desulfobacterales bacterium
GTGTAAAATCAATTATAAATATAAATCAAGTGGTATTCAAATCTATTCTTATCATAATACGGTTTTCTGCAATTAGAAAATAATCGATGAAAAAAATCTTGTAAAAGAATTGCGATTGGCGGAAAACTCGCTTCTAGAATCAAATATTAAACCTTATTTTTTGAGACGCAAAATACCTGCGAGAATATTCGTGAAATCTATCAACATTTTTGCCATCGCCGTGGCATTGGCCATGGATGCGTTTGCCGTGTCGATTGCCACCGGCATAAATTTAAAAAAAGTCAGCTTTCGCCAGATGTTTCGCCTATCCTGGCATTTCGGCCTGTTTCAGGCCATGATGCCGGTCATCGGCTGGCGCGCGGGCGCGTTCATTCGTGACTACATTGAAAAATATGATCACTGGATTGCTTTTGGATTGCTCACATTTGTCGGAGTCCACATGATCAAAGGGGCCTTTTCGCATGATCATCATAACGGACCCCAAAAAGACCGAACCAGAGGGTGGACGTTGGTGATGCTTTCCGTTGCAACCAGTATCGATGCGCTGGCAGTGGGCTTTTCGATATCACTTCTGAATATTTCTATATGGACGCCGGCGATGATCATCGGTATCGTAGCGGGATTGTTTTCGATCGCGGGGCTTCTCATAGGTGAGCGCATCGGATCCGCCAAACAATTGAGTCTTTATGCCGAAATTATCGGCGGGATTGTTTTGATCGCCATCGGGTTGAATATTTTACATGAACATGGCGTGTTCACCGCTATTTTGAACTGAGAGAAAGACAATATCGGCACATTTTGAAATTAATTCTGAGCGAGGATCCATACGCTTTTAAGATGATCCGGTTGGAATTCTTCAATGATTTTGCCTTTTTCTACAAATGACGCCATATAATGGTATGCGTTTTCATATACGGCCATGACAGATTCGAATCTTTGGAAAATCGGATCTTCTGTATCCAGTGATTCTTTGAGCGTGTTCAATAATACGCTTCCCTCTTTAAAATGATCCTCGATTTCCTTGAGCATTTGTTTTCGTTTTTCATGTTTTTTCCGCTCCTTGGCGATAATCGGCAAAAGTCTTTGAACGGAGAATTCAACCAGCGCATCCCTGGGAGCGTTAAAATTTTTCGATACATTCTCCAAAGACAAAAGGGATCTTCTGCTGATCACGTAAGTTTTTTGGATGCGGCCTTGTTTTTCCAATTTTGCATCCTGAATCTCGCGGGCAATGGATCTTAAGGATCGCGCATCTTCAGCCAAATGATCAAAAAGAGATTTCTGCTTGATACCCAGATGGGCAGCGACGATGCTGATGGCTTCGATGCACCCTTCGGATAATTTGAAGGTTGCCCGTACGGATTGCCTGCCTCTTAAATCTGATGTAAATGTCCGGGATAGCGACGCTTCATTTGGTGTTCCTTTTTTTTCATCCTGTTCCATTTGTGTCTCCTTAAAAAATGAGTTCAAAGCCTCATTGCCTAAGATTAATTATTTTTGATGATAATGCAATCATATTTTTATTGCATTATCATACTATCATAAACATAAAAAGTAATATAAAAAATATTGACATAACTTTACCGATGTTTATTGTATTGTCAAGAATGAATTAAATCATATAATGGAGGTAAGATTATGGAGCTTATTCGATGGAACCCAATGAGAGAAATGTTTAACCTTCGTCATCAAATGAATCATTTTTTTGATGATGCTTTCAGTCCGATTATCCGGGATGACGCCAATCTGTCCTTGTGGGACTGGCATCCGGTGGTAGATGTTTATGACAATGATGAAAATATCGTCATTAAGGCCGAACTTCCCGGAATCGACAAGAAAGACATCAGTATCGACGTAAAGGACGGCGTTCTGACCTTGAAAGGTCAACGATCATACGATAATGAGGTTAAAAAAGATAAATATTACCGCAGAGAACGATCGTTTGGAAGATTTGAAAGGGCTTTTCAGCTTCCTGTTGATGTTGATCCGGGAAAAATCAACGCGGATTACAAAGACGGTGTTTTAAAAATCGAAGTTCCCAAACCAGCGGAACAAAAACCAAAACAAATTACCGTACACTAATCGCAACGCAAATCACCATTAAAAGCACGGGGCGGTTCATCTCGAACCGCCCTGGTTTTTGATGTCGCCAGGTTCAAACCTCCGGTTGGCACAGATATTGCTGTTTCAATTTAGATAAAATTATGTTGTAATGTTATCGAAGAATATCCGGAGGACGCAATGGACCAGAACCATGATGTCATTATTTTGGGTACAGGCCCTGCCGGGCTTCAGGCGGCCATACATGCCGCCCGAACCAAAGTTTCGGTATTGGTCATGGGACGTGAGCACAAATCGAGCCTTTTCAAAGCCCATTTGGAGAATTATTGCTGTATTCCCAGCATTTCAGGCGGAGAACTGCTCCAACAGGGTGTTCATCAAGCCCTGGATTCCGGGGCCAATTTTTTACATGAAGATGTGATCAAGACCTCAAGAGTCGATGATATGTTTACCGTTGTCACTGAAAGTGGAAAAACCCTCAAAACGCGAGCACTGATCATGGCCATGGGCGTATCCCGAAATCGTCTGGGCATTCCCGGAGAGAAGAAATATCTCGGTCAGGGCGTCGCGTACTGCGTAGACTGCGATGCAAATTTTTACAAAGGGCTAACGGTGGCCGTGGTCGGCAATGAATCCGCAGCGGTTTCCGGAGCGTTGACGCTCTTATTTTATGCAAAAAAGGTTCATCTTATTTCAGATGAACTTCAGGTTTCCGATCGGCTCGGATACCAGATTCAAGAATCGGATGTTGAGATTCATCTTGGACACAAGGTGGCCGAGATTATTGGTGATGATGTCGTGAGAGGTTTGACATTGGATGACGGTCGCAGGCTGGACGTGGACGGCGTCTTCATCGAGATCGGCGCCAAAGGAGCCGTGTCGCTGGCCGCGACATTAGGCGTTTCGTTGGATCCGGAAAAGTTTCAATACATTGTTACGGATAAGCAACAGCAAACCAACATAGAGGGTATTTACGCCGCAGGAGACATATGCGGGCCACCGTGGCAGGTGGCCAAAGCCGTGGGAGAGGGCTGTATTGCAGGTCTTGCGGCAGCCAAATATGCAAAAAAAAGAAAAGCCGCTGAACGTTGAGCACGCACTCACGAACCAGCGCATCCCCGGAACACATCGGAACGTTGACGGTGTATCAAGACCGCTTTTGACCGCCGATACACGCCGTCCCCGATCCGGGATATCCTTTGCAGATCCAAGGTCTGACAGGATAAATCCTGCAAACCGCATGCGCCTTGTTGTAGCTCAGAAACGGACAGGGTGCGGCGTTATATTCGGTCGGTTCTACTTCACCGGAATATCCATTCCGGACAAAACCGTATGCCTCCATAAACTCCGACAGGCTGATATCAAGATAATCCGCAGCCGAAGCAGGATCCAATTCAGACCATGGGATGCCAATCTTTTTGCAGCAGTCTCCACATCTTTTGCAGTTGAAGGTCGTCGGCGTCATCTCAGTGAACATGTACCTTTCAGCGGCGTGCGAAAACCTCGGCGGTGAGGATCCGGGGTTGGAACTGAACTATCAACTGATCATGAAACTTTTCCCGCTTCCGAACGTTCCGGTGCTTTTGCTTTTTGACGATGCGGATGAAGAATTCCCGGCCCAGTGTAAGGTCCTTTTGGAAAGACGGGCGGAAGATTACCTTGACCCCGAATGTTTGGCTATCATCGGCACGCTTTTGTATAATTTTTTAGAAAAGGACCCATCTGTAAAAAATCAGGATTAAACGTACGGGATCTAACTTAGTCCATACCTT